>NZ_JBFBDP010000005.1:82724-309695 GCF_040701585.1 Streptomyces sp. NPDC093801
AAGTCCCGCTTCCAGGCGGGCTACCTGCTGTCGGCGGCCGCCGCCTGCCGCGAAGCGGAGGAGGGACCCGCGGACGACGGAGCACTCCCCTGACGGCGCTGCCACCGCCCGGCAGGTCGGCGGACGGAGTCCGGCGCAGCGACGCGAAGCCGGGGAGGCGCCCCGGCGCCGAGCCGCGCGAGCGGCGCGTCGAGAAGGTGTTCATGCGAGCGGTCGGCGCCAAGTCCCGCTTCCAGGCGGGCTACCTGCTGTCGGCGGCCGCCGCCTGCCGCGAAGCGGAGGAGGGACCCGCGGACGACGGAGCACTCCCCTGACGGCGCCGTTGCATCCCGGTGCCGGCCACCGCCCGTGGGCCCGGGGCGGCAACGCCCCCGGTCAGGCCGGGGGTTCCAGTTCGGGGATCAGGCGGCCGCGGCGGGAGAGGAGGAAGCGTTTGAAGGCGGCCACCGGCGGGGTGTCCGGGTGGCCGTCCAGCCAGGCGACGCCGATCTCGCGGACCGCGCGCGGCGCCGTCACCGTCAGCTCGACGACCCCCGGGCGGGGGACGAGGGGCGGCGGGAGGAGGGCCACGCCCAGGCCCGCCGCGACCAGGCCGCGCAGGGTCTCGGCCTCCTCGCCCTCGAAGGCCACCTTCGGGGTGAACCCGGCCTCCGCGCACAGGTCGTCGGTGATGCGGCGCAGGCCGTAGCCGGGCTCCAGGGTGACGAAGGCTTCCTCGGCGGCCTCGGCGAGGCGGATGCGCTTGCGGACCGCCAGGCGGTGGTCGTCCGGGACCACCAGCCGCAGCCGCTGCTCGTCGAGGCGGCGGCCCACCAGGTCGGGGGCGTCGGGCACGGGCGAGGTCAGGCACAGGTCGAGCTCCCCGGCGCGGAGCTTCTCCAGCATGGCCTCGCCGTAGTTCTGGACCAGGGAGAAGCGGACGCGGGGGTGGTCGGCGCGGAAGGCGCGGATCAGGCCGGGCACGGTCTCGGGGCCCAGGGTGTGCAGGAAGCCGAACGCGACCTTCCCGAAGGCGGGATCGGCGTCCTGCTGCACGGAGCCGGCGGCGCGGGCGATCCCCGCCAGGGCCTCCTCGGCGGAGGCGAGGAAGGTGCGGCCGGCGGTGGTGAGGGCGACGGTGCGGCCCTTGCGGGCGAACAGCGAGACGCCCAGGTCCTGTTCGAGGCGGACCATCGCCCGGGACAGCGTGGACTGGGGCACGCCCAGCTCCTGGGCGGCGCGGGTGACGTGCTCGTGCCGGGCGACCGCGACGAACTGGGCGAGGCGCGGGGCCAGCCCTTGTGTCACGGCCATGTCTTCTTCGTAACGGTTCATTGATATCCGAAGCCCTGAGCTGTGCTGATGCATGGGTGGATCGATTATCGCGGATCTGTGCATTGGACGCATGAAAAAGAGGGGCCTACGGTCGACGCATGCCTCCCGTTCATACCGGGGCACCCGTCACCGTGGGTGCCTCTGCTCCGTCGTCCCCCGAGCCCCTCTCCCCCGGCCGCCCCGGCTACCGCCGGATGAGCCTCGCGCTCTTCGCCGCCGGACTGGCGACCTTCGCCCTCCTCTACTCCACCCAGGCCCTGCTGCCCGCGATCTCCGCCGGATTCGGCGTGACGGCCGGTCAGGCCAGCTGGACGGTGTCCGCGGCCACCGGTGCGCTCGCCCTGTTCGTGCTGCCGCTCAGCGCGCTGTCCGAGCGGTTCGGGCGGACCCGGATGATGACCTGCTCGATGGTGGTGGCCGTCGGCGTCGGCCTGCTGGTGCCGTTCGCGCCGGGCCTGGAGTGGCTGGTGGCGCTGCGCGCGGTGCAGGGCGCGGCGATCGCCGGCATCCCCGCCTCCGCGATGGCGTACCTGGCGGAGGAGGTCCGGCCCAAGGCGCTGGTCGGAGCGATCGGGCTGTTCGTGGCCGGCAACTCCATCGGCGGCATGAGCGGCCGCATCGTCACCGGCTGGGGCGCCCAGCTGTGGGGCTGGCGGGGCGGGCTGCTGGCCGTCGGCGTGATGGCGCTGGTCGGCGCCCTGGCCTTCCTGGTGCTGCTGCCCCGGGCGCGGTTCTTCCGGCCCGCCTCGCTGAACCCGCGCGCGGTGGGCCGTACGGTCGCCGGGCACCTGCGGGACCCGCTGCTGCTGCGGCTGTACGGGATCGGCGCGCTGTTCATGACGGTCTTCGGGGCCGTGTACACCGTCATCGGCTACCGGCTGGTGGAGGCGCCGTTCTCGCTCGGCCAGGGCGTGGTCGGGTCGATCTTCCTGATCTACCTGGTGGGTACGGCCTCCTCGGCGGCGGCCGGTCAGCTGGTGGCGCGGACGGGGCGGCGCGGCGCGCTGTACCTGGCGGTGACCACGACCGCGCTGGGGCTGCTGCTGTCGCTCGCCGACTCGCTGTGGCTGATCCTGCCGGGGCTGGTGCTGATCACGGCGGGCTTCTTCGCGGGCCACGCGGTGGCCTCGGCGGCGGTGAGCCGGACGGCGAGGACGGGTCGGGCGCAGGCCTCCGCGCTGTACCAGTCCGCGTACTACCTCGGCTCCAGCGCGGGCGGCACCCTGGGCGCCCTGGCGTACCACGCCTCGGGGTGGGCGGCCACGGTCGGGATCGCGCTGCTGGCGGTGCTGGGCGTCGTCTCGATCACCCTGTACGGGTCCCACGCGGCCCGCGTCGAACGGCGGCTGCCGGCCGCCGCGGCGGCCGCGCGCTGAAGTCCCGTCCGAGGCCTATCCGGCGTGCGCGACTCGCTCTAGCGTGGGGGAATCGGCGCCCCCAGGGTGCGGGCGCCGCAGGGGAGGCACGGATGGCGGGGACACGCGTGCGCGCGGGACGGCGGGCTGCGGTGGTGTTCGGCGGGGCGCTGGCGCTGGCGGCGCCGCTGGTGGTCGCGGGGGGCGGTGCGGCGCAGGCCGCCGAGGCCGCCGCCTCCTGCAACGTGACCACGGGGCCCTACCAGCGGGAGGTGGAGGGGTTCCTGGGGCGGCCGGTGGACGGGGTGCAGTCGGCGGCCGACTGCGCCGCGATCCAGTCCTTCCAGGCCACCCACGGGATCACCCCGACGATGGGGTACGCGGGGCCGCTGACCTGGCAGACGATGAGCATCATGCTGGCGCAGCGGGCGGCCGGGAAGAACCCGAACGCCGAGGGGAAGTGCCCCACGAACCTGGGGCGGATCGCCTGCGTCGACCTGACCCGGCAGCTGAGCTGGATCCAGGACGGGTCCGTGCTCAAGTACGGACCGGTGGCGGTGCGCACGGGCAAGGCCGAGACCCCGACGCGGACCGGGCTGAAGAAGATCTACTACCGCAACATCAACCACTGGTCGACGCTCTACAACGTGGCGATGCCGTACGCGCAGTTCTTCGACGGGGGCATCGCCTTCCACTCGGTGACCAAGAGCATGTGGAACCCGCCCGGCTCGGGCGGCTGCGTCAACATGACGACGGCCGACGCCAAGGCGTACTGGAACATGCTGGCCAACGGCGAGGACGTGTTCGTGTACGGCCGCAAGCCGGGCACCTGACCTGACGGACCGCGCGGCGCTGCGGCTGCCGTTGTCAGACCCCTCGGGTAGTTTCCGAAGTGACGGACGACACCCTGGGGGACGGCAGCCATGAGCGACCTCGCGACCACCTCACCGGAGCTCGACCCTGAGCTCGACGCGGCGATGGACCGCTACCGGGTCGAGCTGACGGGCTACTGCTACCGGATGCTCGGCTCGGCCTTCGACGCCGAGGACGCGGTGCAGGACACGTACGTGCGCGCCTGGCGGTCGTACGGGAAGTTCGAGGGCCGCTCCTCGCTGCGGTCGTGGCTGTACCGGATCGCGACCAACGTCTGCCTGGACCTGCTGAACGCCGGGAAGAGGCGGGCCCGGCCGATGGACCTCACCGCCCCGCAGCACCAGGCGTCCGCCGTGCTCAACGAGCGGCCCGAGGTGACCTGGCTGGAGCCGGTGCCGGACGGGCGGGTACTGCCGCAGACCGCCGACCCGGCGGAGATGGCGCTGGCGAAGGAGTCCGTGCGCCTCGCGTTCGTGGCGGCGCTCCAGCACCTGCCGGCGAAGCAGCGGGCCGTGCTGATCCTGCGGGAGGTGCTGGCCTGGAAGGCGGACGAGGTCGCCCGGCTCCTGGAGACCACGGTGGCCTCGGTCAACAGCGCGCTCCAGCGGGCCCGGGCGACCCTGTCGGGGCAGGCGCTGCGGGCGGGCGATCCGGCGGACCCGCTGGACGCGGACCAGGCGAAGCTGCTGGAGCAGTACCTGTCGGCCTTCGAGGCCTACGACATCACGCGGCTGACGGCCCTGCTGCACGAGGACGCCGTGCTGTCGATGCCGCCGTTCGACCTGTGGCTGCGGGGGCCCGCGGACATCGCGGCCTGGCATCTGAACCAGGGCATCGGGTGCAAGGGGTCGCGCCTGGTACCGACCACGGCGAACGGGATGCCGGCCTTCGGCCAGTACCGCCCGCGCGAGGACGGCCGGCCCGGGCACGTGCCGTGGGCGCTCCAGGTGCTGGAGGTCTCAGGGGGGCGGATCGTCGGGCTGAACGCCTTCCTGGACACCGCCCGCTGGTTCCCGCTGTTCGGGCTGCCCGAGGAGCTCGACGAGGCCTACGAGGCGGAGCAGGTCCCGTAGCGCCGGATCCGCGCCGGTGACCTTGAAGACGGTGCCGTGGCGGCGGGCGGTGAGCGCCATGCGGGCGAGGGCGTCGACGGTGGCGAGGGTGGGCGCGCCGACGGCCCGTGCGTCGCAGGCGATCTCGCGGGGGCCGTCGCGGCAGGCCTCGCCGACGCGGGCGCAGAGGGCGGGGACGTCCGGCCGGGGGCCCTCGTCGAGGGCCAGGGTTGTGATCTCCACGGGGGGATGACCGTCCGCGGCCCCGGAACTCATCGGTGGGGCCCTGCGGTGAGGGGCGGGCTCCGCGCAGCGGCGCCCGCCCCTCACCCGGGGGACCGCTACGCGATGCGGTCCAGGACGATCGGGTTCGCGGTGAACTCGGTGCCCGCCGGGGCGACGTCGTACGAGCCCTCCAGGGAGGCCAGGGCGTAGTCGAACTTCTCCGGGGTGTCCGTGTGCAGGGTCATCAGCGGCTGGCCGGCGGTGACGGTGTCGCCGGGCTTGGCGTGCAGCTCGATGCCCGCGCCCGCCTGCACCGGGTCCTCCTTGCGGGCGCGGCCCGCGCCCAGGCGCCAGGCGCCGACGCCGACCGCGTACGCGTCGAGGCGGGTCAGGACGCCCGAGGCGGAGGCGGTGACCACGTGCTGCTCGCGGGCGACCGGCAGGGTCGCGTCCGGGTCGCCGCCCTGGGCGGAGATCATCCGGCGCCACACGTCCATCGCGGAGCCGTCGGCGAGGGCCTTCGCCGGGTCGGCGTCCTTGATGCCGGCCGCCGTCAGCATCTCCTGGGCGAGGGCGATGGTCAGCTCGACCACGTCGGCCGGGCCGCCGCCGGCCAGGACCTCGACGGACTCGCGGACCTCCAGGGCGTTGCCCGCGGTGAGGCCGAGGGGGGTGGACATGTCGGTGAGCAGCGCGATCGTCTTGACGCCGCTGTCGGTGCCCAGGGCCACCATGGTGGAGGCGAGCTCGCGGGCGTCCTCGATGTTCTTCATGAAGGCGCCGGAGCCGACCTTCACGTCGAGGACGAGGGATCCGGTGCCCTCGGCGATCTTCTTCGACATGATGGAGGAGGCGATCAGCGGGATGGCCTCGACGGTGCCGGTGACGTCGCGCAGGGCGTAGAGCTTCTTGTCGGCGGGGGCCAGGCCGTCGCCGGCCGCGCAGATGACGGCGCCGGTGGTGTCGAGGACGTTCAGCATCTCCTCGTTGGAGAGCAGCGCGCGCCAGCCCGGGATGGACTCCAGCTTGTCGAGGGTGCCGCCGGTGTGGCCGAGACCGCGGCCCGAGAGCTGCGGGACGGCCGCGCCGCAGGCGGCGACGAGCGGGGCGAGCGGCAGGGTGATCTTGTCGCCGACGCCGCCGGTGGAGTGCTTGTCGGCGGTGGGGCGGGAGAGGGAGTCGAAGTTCATCCGCTCGCCGGAGGCGATCATCGCGGCGGTCCAGCGGGCGATCTCGGCCCGGTTCATGCCGTTGAGCAGGATGGCCATGGCGAGCGCCGACATCTGCTCGTCGGCGACGATCCCGCGGGTGTAGGCGTCGATGACCCAGTCGATCTGCTCGGGGCTCAGCTCGCCGCGGTCCCGCTTGGTCCGGATGACGGAGATGACGTCCATGAGGTGGCTTCCTTCTACGCGCATAGAGATGAGGGAGGGAGGTTCAAGGAGTTTCAGGTGGGGGTGGAGCCCGGCTCGAAGACGGCCGACGGCCCTCCGCCCCGGGGGCGGAGGGCCGTCGTCACGGCTGTCTGAGGTGATCGGGCCCGAAGGCCTGCGGCAGCATCGCGCTCAGCGGGAGGATCCCGGCCGGTGTGTCCACCAGCAGGTCCGGGCCGCCGAACTCGTAGAGCAGCTGGCGGCAGCGGCCGCACGGGACGAGGCTCTCGCCCTTGCCGTCCACGCACGTGAAGTGGGTGAGGCGGCCGCCGCCCGTGGCCTGGAGGGAGGAGACCAGGCCGCACTCGGCGCACAGGCCGAGTCCGTAGCTCGCGTTCTCGACGTTGCAGCCGGTGACCACGCGGCCGTCGTCGACCAGCGCGGCCACCCCGACCGGGAAGCCCGAGTACGGGGCGTACGCCCGGGTCATCGCGTCCCGGGCGGCCGCCCGCAGGGCGTCCCAGTCCACCGCGGGGTCCGGGGTCACTTGCCCTGGCCCTTGCGGTACGGCATGCCGTCCGCCTTCGGCATGCGCAGGCGCTGCGCCGACAGGGCGAGGACCAGCAGCGTCGTCACGTACGGCGCGGCGTCCACGAACTGGCTGGGCACCTGGTCGGTGAGCGCGTACCAGACGAAGAGCCCGGCGGCGCAGACGGCCGCGATGGCGCCCTGGAGGTACTTCTTCTTGTACAGCTGCCAGGCGACGACGAGGACCAGCAGGATCGCGATGAGCAGGAGCATCGCGTGCACGTTCTCGGCACCGCCGCGCAGGCGGAGGCTGTAGGTGAAGCCGAAGAGGCCCGAGCCGAGGGCCATGCCGCCCGGCATCCAGTTACCGAAGATCATCGCGGCGAGACCGATGTAGCCGCGGCCGCCGGTCTGGCCCTCCTGGTAGATGCCGGTGGAGACGATCGCGAGGAACGCGCCGCCGAGGCCGGCCATCGCGCCGGAGACGATCACGGCGATGTACTTGTACTTGTACACGTTGACGCCGAGGGACTCCGCGGCGACCGGGTTCTCACCGCAGGAGCGCAGGCGCAGACCGAAGGCCGTGCGCCACAGCACCCACCAGGTGCCCGGGATCAGCAGCACCGCGACGACGGTCAGCAGCGAGAGGTCGGTGACCAGGCCGCCGAGCACGCCCGCGGCGTCCGAGACCAGGAACCAGTGCTTGCCCTGGATCGTCGCCAGCCCGTCCGAGAGCCCCGGGATCGTGATCTCCGTGATGGGGTCGATGCGCGGGGACTGCTTGGAGGAGCCGCCCGGGGCCTTGTCGAAGGTGAAGTTCGACAGGTACTGGGTGAAGCCGACGGCCAGGATGTTGATCGCCACACCGGAGACGATGTGGTTCACGTTGAAGGTCACGGTGATGATCGCGTGCAGCAGGCCGCCGATGGCGCCGCCGACGATGCCGAGGACGACACCGGTCCACGGACCCCACTGGTAGCCGGCCCAGGCACCGAACCAGGTGCCGAGGATCATCATGCCTTCGAGGCCGATGTTGACCACGCCCGCGCGCTCGGCCCACAGGCCGCCGAGGCCCGCGAGGGCGATCGGCACGGCGAGCTGGAGGGCGCCGGAGACCTGGCCGACGGAGGTCAGGTCGTTGGCGCCGGAGATCAGGCGGACGACCGAGACCAGTGCGAGACCTCCCGCGATCATCAGCAGGATCCAGGGGAGGGTGAGCTTGCGGCGTCCGCCGCCCTTCTTGGGCGCGGCGCTCGTCGCGGAAACGGTGCTGGTGCTCACGCCGCGACCTCCTTGTTGTCGGTCTTGAGGGCGTGGCCGGCGGCCAGCTCTTCGCCGACCTTCTGCTGCTGGCGGCGGATGCCGTAGCGGCGGACGAGCTCGTAGCTGACGACGACCGCGATCACGATCAGGCCCTGCATGATCGTGCCGATCTCCTTGGCGTAGCCCTCGGTGTCGAGGCCCGCGGACGCCTTGTCGATGAAGGCGATCAGGAAGGCCGAGAAGAGGATGCCGATCGGGTTGTTGCGGCCGAGCAGGGCGACGGTGATACCGGTGAAGCCGATGCCCAGCGGGAAGGACAGGTTGTACGTGTGCGACTCGCCCAGCAGCAGCGGCATGCCGGTCAGACCGGCGACGGCGCCCGAGATGAGCATCGCGGTCATGATCATCTTCTTGGGCTCGACACCGGAGGCCTGCGCCGCGGACTCGCTGGCGCCGGAGGCGCGCAGGTCGAAGCCGAAGCGGGTGCGGTTGAGCACGAACCAGTAGACGACGCCGAGGGCGAAGGCCACGAAGGTGAAGCCGTAGATGTCGCCGCCGGGCAGGGACAGCGCCGGGAACCAGCCGGACTCCGCGATGTCACCGGTGGTCAGGTCGTTGGAGCCGGGGGGCTGCACGCCGAGGTTCTTCGGCAGGAGCAGCCAGGCGATCAGCGAGGTCGCGATGGCGTTGAGCATGATCGTGGAGACGACCTCGCTCACACCGCGGCGGGCCTTGAGGATGCCCGCGATGCCGGACCAGAAGGCACCGGTGACCATGGCGACGACCACGATCAGCAGGATGTGCAGCGGGGCCGGCAGCGTGACCGAGGCACCGACCACGGCGGAGATCATCGCCGCGAGGCGGTACTGGCCGTCGACGCCGATGTTGAAGAGGTTCATCCGGAAGCCGATGGCCACGGCCAGGGCCGCCAGGAAGTAGATGCCCGCCTGGTTGATGATCAGGACCTGGATGTCCTCGTAACCCGCCTGCTCGATCATGATCCGCAGCGGGTCGATCGGGTCCACGCCCGAGAGGGCGAGCACGATCATGGTCAGCACGAGGGCGCTGACCAGTGCGAGCACCGGTCCGGCGGCTGCGAGGAGCAGCCGGTCCTTGTCGAATTTCTTCATCGGGCCTCGTCCTCCGTGGCGTCGCCGTCGACCCCGGCGGAGTGGTTGTCATGGGCTTCGAGGTGCCCGCTGGCGGCGCCGGTCATGGCGGTGCCGAGCTCCTCGGGCGTGATGGTCGCCGGGTCGGCGTCGGCGACCAGGCGGCCGCGGTAGATGACGCGCAGGGTGTCGGACAGGCCGATCAGCTCGTCCAGGTCGGCGGAGATCAGGAGCACGGCCAGGCCCTCGCGGCGGGCCTCGCGGATGGCGTCCCAGATCTGCGCCTGCGCGCCGACGTCCACGCCGCGGGTGGGGTGCGCGGCGATCAGGAACTTCGGGTTGTGGCTCATCTCGCGGCCGACGATCAGCTTCTGCTGGTTGCCGCCGGAGAGGGAGGCCGCGGTGACGTCGATGCCCGGGGTGCGGACGTCGTACTCGCGCACGATCCGCTCGGTGTCCTTGCGGGCGGCCTTCGGGTCGAGGATGCCGCCCTTGGAGTTCGGCCGCTCGGTGACGTGGCCGAGGATGCGGTTCTCCCAGAGCGGGGACTCCAGCAGCAGGCCGTGCCGGTGGCGGTCCTCGGGGATGTAGCCGATGCCGCCTTCGCGGCGCTTGCGGACCGGCATCTTGGTGATGTCGGCGCCGTCGAGGGTGATGACGCCCGCGTCGGGGGTGATCATGCCCATGAGGGCCTCGATCAGCTCCGTCTGGCCGTTGCCCTCGACACCGGCGATGCCGAGGATCTCGCCCTTGTGGATGGTGAAGCCGATCCCGTCGAGCAGGAGGCGGCCGGCGACCGGGGCCTCGCGCAGGTCGGTGTCGGAGTCGCCCAGGGCGGGCGCCGAGGTCTCGGGGGTGGTGACGGTGCCGGACTCGGCGACGGTCAGGGCCTCGACCTTGAGCATCGGGGTCGTGGTCACCGTGGACTCGCGGGTCTCCGGCGACGGCAGCTCGGTGCCGACCATCAGCTCGGCGAGCTGCTTGGTCGTGGCCGTCTTCGGGTCGGCGGTGCCGACCGTGGTGCCGCGGCGGATGACGGTGATGTCGTCGGCGACCTTCAGCACCTCGCCCAGCTTGTGCGAGATGAAGATGACGGTCAGGCCCTCGGCCTTGAGCTCGCGCAGGTTGTCGAAGAGCGCGTCCACCTCCTGCGGCACGAGCACGGCGGTGGGCTCGTCGAGGATGAGGGTCTTCGCGCCGCGGTAGAGGACCTTGAGGATCTCCACGCGCTGGCGGTCGGCGACGCCGAGGTCCTCGACCAGGGCGTCGGGGCGCACGCCGAGGCCGTACGCGTCCGAGATCTCCATGATCTTCTTGCGGGCCTTGGAGCCGATGCCGAACAGCTTCTCGCCGCCGAGGACGACGTTCTCCAGCACGGTGAGGTTGTCGGCCAGCATGAAGTGCTGGTGCACCATGCCGATGCCGCGGGCGATGGCCTCGCCGGGGTTGTTGAAGGAGACCTGCTCCCCGTCGATGGCGATGGTGCCCTCGTCCGGCTTCTGCATGCCGTAGAGGATCTTCATCAGGGTCGACTTGCCGGCACCGTTCTCACCGATGAGGGCGTGGACCGTGCCCTTGCGGACGGAGATGGCGATGTCCTTGTTGGCGACGACGCCGGGGAAACGCTTGGTGATGCCGTGCAGTTCTACGGCGAGAGGGGGGCTGGACGCGTTGATGACGCACTCTCCTTGGCGCGGAAGGAGCCGGTAATGAGCCAAGTTGGCAGGAGGACAGGGCGGGGAGAGAAGGTATCGCGTCCACGATGCCTCTACGCGCGTAGCACTGTCGGAAGTGAAAACTTGCGGCCAACTGACCACAAGTTCTCACGGACTGGGCGGCAGACGAGGTGCGGGGTCCGGGAGCGGTAGAGACCGCTCCCGGACCCCGGAGACCACGACTACCTGTCAGACGAGAACCTTACGGCGCGGTCTTGACGGTGATCTTCTTCGCGATGATGTCGGCCTTGGCCTTCTCCACCGCGGCGATGATGTCGGCCATCGACTTGTACTGCGGGTTGGACTCCGCCAGGCCGACGCCGTTCTTGTCCAGGCCGTAGCGGACCTCGCCGCTCTCCGGCTTGCCGTCCTTGACCGACTTGATCAGGTTGTAGACCGCGTCGGAGACGTCCTTGGTGACCGAGGTCAGGATGTGGTCCTTGTACTTCGACAGACCGGCCTGGTTGTACTGGTCGGAGTCGACGCCGATGGCCCACTTGCCCGCGGTGGCGGCGGCCTCGATGGCGCCCGAGCCGGCGAGGCCGGCGGCGGAGTAGATCACGTCGGCGCCGCTGTCGAGCTGGCCCTTGGCGGCGGCCTTGCCGAGGTCGGGCTTGGCGAAGCCCGAGAAGTCCGGCGGCTGGGTCAGGTAGGTCGACAGCACCTTGGCGTTCGGGTTGGTGTCCTTGACGCCCTGCTCGAAGCCCGCCTGGAACTTCTTGATCAGCGGGACCTCGACACCGCCGATGAAGCCGACCGTGCCGGACTTCGACGCCTTGGCGGCGGCGACGCCGGCCAGGTAGGAGCCCTGCTCCTCGTTGAAGACCAGGTTGGCGATGTTCTTGTCGGTCACCGAGGTGTCGTCGATGATGCCGAACGTGGTGTTCGGGAACTTCGCGGCGACCTTCTTGATGGCCGGGGCGTAGGAGAAGCCGACGCCGATGACCGGGTTGTTGCCCTTGCGCGCCAGCTCGGTGAGGCGCTGGACCTTGTCGGCCTCGCTCTCGCCCTCGGTGGGCTCCGCCTCGGCGGTCTTGACCTTGAGGTCCTTCTCCGCCTTCTCCAGGCCGGCGTAGGCGGCGTCGTTGAACGACTGGTCGCCGCGGCCACCGACGTCGTACGCGATGGCGGCGCCGGCGCTCTTCGCCTCGGAGGAGGAGGACGAGGAGGACGAGGCGTCCGACGACTTCTTTCCGCCACAGGCGGTGGCCGAGAGGGCCAGCGCCGCGGACGCGATGCCCACGGTGGCGATCCTGGTGATCCGGCGCAAGGGGAGGCTCCTTCAAAACCTGACCGAAGCGCCACGACCGGCGCTGGTTTCGCGGCGATCGTAACGCGCGTAGATGTCAGTTAAAGGCCCGTTCATGAGTCGTTATCGGATCGTCGCGAACCGGACAGTGACCGATTGGTAACCGCAGACCCGTCCAACCCTTGTGTACCAAGGGCTGGACACGTCCGACAGGGGACCCTCTGATGTTGTACAGAGCTTTGCTTGATTTTTTACGCGGAGGGCCTTGAACGGAGCCCGTCGAGCAGGGCGGCGGCCGTGAAGAACTCCACGCCGACCGCGATCGCGTCCTCGTCGACGTCGAAGTCGCCCCGGTGCAGGTCGCGCTTGGCGGTGTCGCCGGGCTTGCGGACGCCGAGGCGGGCCATCGCGCCCGGGACGTGCTCCAGGTACCAGGAGAAGTCCTCGCCGCCGAGGCTCTGCTCGGTGTCCTCGACGGACTCGGCGCCGCGGCGGGCCGCCATGGACTCCCGGAGCAGTTCGGCGACCACCGGGTCGTTCACCAC
Source organism: Streptomyces sp. NPDC093801 (assembly GCF_040701585.1). Lineage (NCBI taxonomy): Bacteria > Bacillati > Actinomycetota > Actinomycetes > Kitasatosporales > Streptomycetaceae > Streptomyces > Streptomyces sp. NPDC093801. The sequence continues at coordinate 95,326 of NZ_JBFBDP010000005.1, forward strand.
GGGCGGCACCCCGCGCACGTGGTTGATCTCGAACTTGGCGCCGTGCATGGTCGCGACCTCGTCGATCGCCGAGTGGATCGCGTCCGGGGCCTCGTACCAGGCGTTCAGGTCCAGGCAGCGGACCGTGCCGGAGAGCTCGGCGTGCATCGGGATGACGTTGCAGGCGTGTCCGGACTCGATCCGGCCCCAGGTCACGGACATGCCGGAGCGGGCGTCCATCCGGCGGGCCAGCAGGGCCGGCACGTCGACGGCGACCCGGGCCGCGGCCGTGATCATGTCGGTGGTCAGGTGCGGGCGGGCGGTGTGGCCGCCGGGGCCCGTGAGGGTGACCTCCAGCCGGTCGCAGGCCGAGGTGATCGGGCCGGCCCGCAGCCCGATCCGGCCGGCGTCCACGCGGGGGTCGCAGTGCACCGCGATCATCTGGCCGACGCCCTCCAGCACCCCCGAGTCGATCGCCTCGGTGGCCCCGCCGGGGAGCACCTCCTCGGCGGGCTGGAACAGCAGCCGCACCGGGCGCGGCAGCAGCCCCTGCCGGTCGAGCTCGGCCAGCACCAGGCCGGCGCCGAGGACGACGGAGGTGTGCACGTCGTGGCCGCAGGCGTGGGCGCGGTCCGGGACGGTCGAGCGGTAGGGGGCGTGGGTCTTGGCGTCGGGGATGGGCAGGGCGTCGATGTCCGCGCGCATGGCCAGCATCGGCCGTCCCCGGTCCCAGGTGCCGACGTCGCAGATCAGCCCCGTGCCGGACTTCAGTACGCGTGGTCGCAGCCCCGCCTGCTCCAGCCGCGCCTTGATCGCCGCCGTGGTGCGGAACTCCTGGTGTCCTAGTTCGGGGTGCATGTGCAAGTCGCGGCGGAAGGCGATCAGTTCGGCACGCAGGTGATCCGGAAGCTTGCCGGGCAGCTCGGGCCGGTCGGGCTTGCCGGGCAGGGCGGGCAGGGACTCGCGGGACATCAACTGGTTCACCCGTTTAAGGGTAGGCGCACGGATGGGTCAACTGTCTGGAGATCACCAGAAATTCATGCCGTTAGGGGAAAGAAAAGCGACCTCTGGACGCATGATCGGATGCGCCCGGGGGTAAACTCGCGCGCTCATCCGGCCGCGGGAGCCGCGCCGAGGGGGAGTCTGCGCACATCACGGGCGGTGTCGATGACGCCCGCGAGGAAGCCGCGGGCCCTGGGCGAGGCGGTGGCGGTGAGCCAGGCGGGGTCGATGTCGCACACGGCGACCGTCACACCGGTGCCGGTGAGCGCGTACGGCAGCGTGTGGACGACCGTGGACGGAAAGCTGACGACCGTACGCCCGATGGGGCCCTTGCGGGCGATCAGCTCCAGCGGCAGGTCCGGGCGCACGATCTCCAGCCCCGTCGCCTCGCTCAGCGCGCGCAGCTTCTCGGGCGACTCCCGGCGGTGCGCGAAGTAGCGGGTCACCCCGTGCTCGCGGGCCAGGGCCCGCACCGCGTCCAGGTAGCGGAACGGGTCGACCACCCCGGTCTCCACCAGGGAGGTGCCGACCAGGTCGGTGCCCTTGGTCAGGCGGGGCGGGCCGAACCGGGCCCGGGTCCAGGCGAAGTCGTTGACCCGCAGCCGGGCCCCGTCCGGCGCGGCGACCGGCATCGAGGTGAACAGCTCGACGGCGTGCCCGGTGCGCGGGGTCAGCCGGCGCCGCGCGGTGCCCGACACCGGGGCGTACGCGAGCTCCCGCACCCGGGCCGCGGCCCCGCCGCCGGTGCGGTGCCAGCGGCGCAGCCGCTCGCCGCGGCCGAGCTGCGCGACGAACTCCATGGTGGCGGTGCCGTCGTCCACGACGACCAGTTCGGCCGCGCGGGCCGGGACCAGCAGCAGCTGGAGGAAGCGGGAGAAGGGGTCGCCGACGACGATCCGCTCCGCGCGGCGCACGGCGGGGGCGAGGGCGGCCAGGGCCCCCGCCGGGGAGCCCGAGCCGCCGCGGGCCTCCTGCCAGTGGACGGCGTGACCCTCGTCCCGGGCGATCCCGGCGACCCGGCGCAGCTGGCCCCGGGACATCGGGTCGGTCGGGGGCAGGACGACGATGCGCAGCCGGTCGGCGGGCGGGCGCGGGTCGGTCCGGCGCCGGTCGGCGGCACCGGGCTGGCGGGGGACGGCGGTCAGCAGCGGGCCGCCCCCGCGCCGGGCGTGGGCCCACTCCAGCACGTTGAGGAGCTGGACCGGGCTCTCCACGAGGGCGAGGGTGGGGGCTGAGGGGTTCACGACGTACTCCGCTCTGGGGAGGAGGGCCGGGGACGGTCAGGACGCCGCGGGGGCGGGGGCCGGGAGGGTGCCCCGGACGCGGCGGAGCTTCTTCATGGGGCCGAGCTCGGAGTCGTAGACCTTCTTGACGCCGTCGCCGAGGGCGGTCTCGATGGTGCGGATGTCGCGCACGAGGCGGGCGAGGCCGCCGGGCTCGACGGAGGCGGCCTGGTCGGAGCCCCACATGGCGCGGTCGAGGGTGATGTGCCGCTCGACGAAGACGGCGCCGAGGGCGACGGCGGCCAGGGTGGTCTGCAGGCCCGTCTCGTGGCCGGAGTAGCCGACGGGGACGTTCGGGTACTCCTCCTGGAGGGTGTTGATCATCCGCAGGTTGAGCTCCTCGGCCTTGGCCGGGTAGGTCGAGGTGGCGTGGCAGAGCAGGATGTTCTCGCTGCCGAGCACCTCGACGGCGTGCCGGATCTGCTGCGGGGTGGACATGCCGGTGGAGAGGACGACCGTGCGGCCGGTGGCGCGCAGGGCGCGCAGCAGCTCGTCGTCGGTGAGGCAGGCGGAGGCCACCTTGTGGGCGGGGAGGTCGAACTTCTCCAGGAAGGTGACGGCCTCGGTGTCCCAGGGGGAGGCGAACCAGTCGATGCCGCGCTTGGCGCAGTGCTCGTCGATGGCGAGGTAGTCGGCCTCGCCGAACTCGACGCGGTGGCGGTACTCGATGTAGGTCATGCGGCCCCAGGGGGTGTCGCGTTCGACGTGCCACTGGTCGCGGGGGGTGCAGATCTCCGGGGTGCGCTTCTGGAACTTGACGGCGTCGCACCCGGCTTCGGCGGCGGCGTCGACGAGGGCGAAGGCGGTGCCGAGGTCGCCGTTGTGGTTGATGCCGATCTCGCCGACGACGTAGACCGGGCGGCCGGGGCCGGCGATGCGCGGGCCGAGGGTGCGCAGGCGGGGGCTGAGGGGGGCGACGGTCATGGCGTCGGGTGTCCTTCGCTGGGGTGGGCGGGGCGGGCGGGGTGCGGGAGCCGGGTCGAGGAGGGGGGCCAGGAGGCGGGCGCGGGCGAGGTCGTGCGGATCGTCGACCTCCAGGACCCGTGCCGGGTCGGCGGGGACGGGCAGGACCCGGCCGAAGAAGCGGTGCCGGGCGGTGCGCAGGCCGGCCGCGGTCATGGCGTAGGCGGCGCCGGTCTCCAGCAGTTCCTCGGGGCGGTCCTGGCGGCGGGCGCGGTACGCGGGGACGTGGTTGACCCCGCTCCCGGTGCCGTCGGGTCCGCGGCGCCAGAGGAAGCCGTGGAAGGGGGCTGCGGTGAGGGCCGAGTCTGCGGCGCCGGAGGCCACCGCGGCGGCGACGGCCTCGATGTCGGAGGGGGTCAGGAAGGGGCTGGTGCACTGGACCAGGAGGACCACGTCCACGGTGACGGAGCGCAGCTCCTCGAAGGTCTCCAGGGCGTGCAGCACGGCGGCCTCGCTGCTCGCGGTGTCCCCGGAGAGCGCGGCGGGGCGGCCGAGCACCTGGGCGCCGGCGGCGCGGGCCGCGGCGGCGACGGTCCCGGAGTCGGTGGAGACGACCACGTCGGTGACGGTGGGCGCGGCCCGGCAGGCCCGCACGGCGCGGGCGACCAGCGGGACCCCGCCGACGCGTGCGGTGTTCTTGCCCGGGACCCCCTTGGAGCCGCCGCGGGCCGGGATCACGGCGAGGACCCTGCGGGGCCCCTGCCCCGCGGTGGTGCGGGCCCGGGCGCTCACAGCTCGCCCAGCCGGCGGATCGCCGGGGCCACGCGCTGCACCCCGTGCCGGTAGGCGCCCCGCGCGGCCTCGCGCAGCCGTCCCCGTACCCACCGCCGGGCCGCCGACCGCCCCTGCGCGCTCCGCAGGGCCCCGGGCAGCGGGGTCCCGTCGGGGGCGAGGTGCTGGCGGGCGAGGATCCCGGGGAGGTAGCCGGGGGCGGTCTCGGCGGTGTAGTACGGCGCCACGGGCGCGAGCCGCTCCTTCGCGAGGAGTCCGGCGACCCGCTCCCGGGCGCGGGCGTAGGGGTCGGGGTCGCAGGGGTCGGGGCCGGGGCCGGCCGGCCCGGCGGCGGGGACGCCGTGGGCCGCGAGCCAGGCGGGGTCGGCCCGGGGCAGCAGGCCGGCGTCGAGCTGGTTCCAGGAGGCCAGGCAGCCCGAGCCGAGGAAGTGCTGGTTGCCGAGGGCCTCGCGGATGCCGAGGTCGGTCAGGACGGCGGTCGGGATGCCCCGGTGGAGGGACTCCAGGGCGGCCGTGGAGGAGACGGTGACCAGCAGGCCGGTGCCGTCGAGGACCTCGCCCATGTGCCCGTAGACCAGCCGGCAGTTGGGCGGGAGGCCGCCGGGGAGGCGTTCGGCCAGGCGCTGGTAGGGGTGTTCCTCCAGGTGGGTGGTGTGCTCCCCGGGCCGGCTGCGCAGTTTGACCAGGACCTCGCGGTCCGGGTGCAGCCGCGCGTGCGCCGCGGCCCGCTCCAGCAGGTAGGCCCGGTCGGCGCGGCTCTCGGGTACGGAGGGCTGCACCGCGAAGACCACCCGGTGGGTCCGGGTCCCGGCGGGCTCGTACGGGGCCCCCGCCAGGAACGGCAGGGCGGTCTCGGTGACGGCGTCCGGGTCGGCGCCCACGCCCGCGTAGACGGCGCGGAAGCGCTCGGCGTCGTGGCGGGAGTTGGCGAGGACCAGGTCGGCGCCGTGCCGCAGCAGCAGCCCGTCGGCGAGCTTCTCGTAGACCACGCCCACGTACCCGGTGACGAAGACGGGCCGGGCCGACGGCTCCGGCCACAGGGCGCGGGCCCCGTGCAGGGCGGCCTGGACGGCGCCGCCGACGAGGGCGAGGACGACCACGTCGTGGTGTTCGCGCCCGAGCTCCGCGAGGAACTCCGCGCAGGTGACCTCCACCGGTGCGGCGTCCGCGCCGGCCCCCGCCTCGCCGAGCTGGCGGGCGGTGGGGGTGGCCCGGCCGCGCAGGAGGTAGCCGGTGATCCGGTGGCCCGCGGGGGTGTCGGAGGGGAGGAGGCGGCGGGCCGTGTGGACGCCCCATTTCCATCGCGTGTCGGAATCGGCGAGTACGGCGATCCGCTGATCGGCCGGGCTTCTTCTGAGTGGCACTGGCACCCGGCAGAAGCTATTCCGCATTTCCGGTGGTCGGCCCAACGAGCGCACAACGATGGGTTAACAACCCGTCGACGAAATGCGAAAGCGCCCTGGTTAACGCGACCGCCCCGCGTCGTTCACATGGAATACGCGTCGGGGCCACGGTGAATGCCGGGCCGCCCCCTAGGGTCTCGCGGGTGCTCAAGCTCTCTGTGGTCGTGCCGTTCTACAACGTGCAGACATACGCACCGGATGCCCTGCGGAGCCTCGAACTCAACGCCCGCGAGGACTTCGAGTTCCTGCTCGTCGACGACCGTTCGACGGACGGGACGCCCGCGCTGCTGGAGCGCGCCGCCGCGGCCCTGCCGGGGGCGGTGCTGCTGAGACGGGAACGCAACGGCGGGCTGGCGACCGCCCGCAACACCGGGCTGGACGCCGCGCGCGGGGAGTACGTCGCCTTCCTGGACGGCGACGACTGGCTGGCACCGGGCCACCTGTCCCGCACACTGGCCGCCATCGAGGCCCTGAACTGCGATTTCGTCCGTACCGACCATGTGCAGGTGACGGGCCGGGAGCGGGTCGTGCAGCGGGTCCCGTACGGGCCGGAGTCGGTGGTGGCCGACCCCCGCACCGGGATCCTGCCGGCCTCCCGGGCCACCGCGGTGGACTATCCGTACGCCTGGGCCGGGATGTACCACCGGCGGCTGCTGGACCGGGGGCTGCTGCACTTCACCGACGGGCTGCGGACGGCCGAGGACCGGCCGTGGATCTGGCGGCTGCACCGGGAGGCGGAGTCGTTCGCGGCCGTCGGCCTGCCGGGGACCTTCTACCGGCGCGGCATTTCCACCTCGTTGACGCAGATCGGGGACGAGCGCCAGCTCGATTTCATTCGGGCATTCGACCAGGTGATCGCGGAAACGGCCGCCGACCGGGAATCCGAACTCCTGATCCCCAAGGCCGTCCGAACGTATTGCGCGATTATCGCGCACCATATCGGCTCGATCGAAAGGTTCGAACCGTCCGTGGCGAAAAAACTCCGGTCGATGAGTGCGGACGCGCTCGGCCGCCTTCCGCGCGCGGCGCTGGACGGGGCCCTGGACTCCATGGACGCCGACCGCTCCGCCCTGCTGCGCAGGCTGCGCCGCAGGACCGCCCCCGCCACCGTCCCCGCCCCGGGGGCCGCCGCGTGAACGTGACGCAGGTCTTCCTCGCCTCCACCCTCTACGGCACGGCCACCCTCGCCGCCGCCCTCGACGCCGGCTGCCTCCCGCCCGCCGGCCGGCGGATCCTGCTGACCAGCAACCACTCCCCCGCCCCCGAGGTCACGCCGGGCCTCGACGCCATGCCGGGCTTCGCCGCGCTGCGCACCCGCTTCGACGAGGTGCTCGACTGGAACGCGGTCGTCGCCCCGCAGCACCCCGGCGTCTGGGCGCCGCGGCCGGAGGACGTCCCGCTGTGGGAGCGGCAGCTGCGGCGGTCGTGGGGGCTGGGCGAGGACCGGGTCGAGCTGGTCGTGGAGTCCCTCCAGGTGCCGCCCGCACAGAGCCTGTGCCGGCTGTTCCCGGGCGCCGCGATCGACGTCTACGCCGACGGGCTCATGTCGTACGGGCCCACCCGCTTCCGGCTCGACCCGCAGATCGGGATGCGGGTGCGGCGGGTGCTGCACCTGGACCTGGTCCCGGGGCTGGAGCCGCTGCTGCTGACCGAGTTCGGGGTGCGGGGGGAGCTGGTGCCGGCGCCGGCCGCCCTGAAGGTCTTCGCCGAGCTGGCCGACCTGGGGAACCCGCCCGGATCCGGCCTCCCGGCCGGGGCCGGGGACGGGGCCGGGGACGGGGCCGGGGAGGAGGAGCCCCCCGCCCTGCTGCTGGGCCAGTACCTGTCCGCGCTGGAGCTGATGTCCCCGGACGAGGAGGAGGAGCTGCACGCCTCGATGGTGCGCGGCGCCTACGAGTGGGGACACCGGGACCTGGTCTTCAAACCGCACCCGGGCGCCCCGGCGGCCTACTGGCGGCGGGCCGAGGCGGAGGCCGCCCGGCTCGGGGCCCGGCTGACCGTGCTGGACGCGCCGGTGCTGGCCGAGACCCTCTACCAGCGGCTGCGCCCGGCGCTGGTGGTGGGCTGCTTCTCGACGGGGCTGCTGACGGCCCGGGCGCTGTACGGGATCCCGGTGGCGCGGACCGGCACCGCGGCCGTGCTGGGGCGGCTGGTCCCGTACCAGAACAGCAACCGGATCCCGCTGACGCTGGTGGACGCGCTGGTCCCGGACCTGGACGGGCCGCCGCAGGATCCCCCCGCCGATCTGCCCGGACTGGTCTCGGCGGTGGGCTTCACCATGCAGCCGCGGATCCTGCCGGAGCGCCGCCCCCGGGCCGAGGCGTACCTGGCGCGGCACCTGGACCCGTACACCCGGCGCTACTTCGGGCGCCGGCGGCTGACCGCCCTGGGGCTGCCGGGCGGGATCCCGCGGCGGCTGGCGTTCCTGCCGCGCAGCCGTGCCGTGCGGCGGGCGGCGCACCGGCTGCGCAGGCGGCTGGGCCGGCTGGGCGCCGGCTCCTGACGCCCTCGGGCGACCCCCCGCGGGCGACGCCGCTCGGCCGGCGGGCACAGGCCGGCGCCCGCAGGCCGGCGGGCGCAGGCCGGCCGGCGTCAGCCGACGGCGAGCTTGGCGGCGAAGCCCAGGAAGATCACGCCCGCCGCCGAGGTCGCCCCGGCCGACAGCCTCTTGCGGCGGCGGAACGCGGCCGACAGGCGGGTGCCCGTGAAGATCAGGGTGGACAGGTAGACGAGGCTGACCAGCTGGGAGACGGTCCCGAGCAGCAGGAACGACAGCGCGGGGTAGGCGTACCCGGGGTCGACGAACTGCACGAAGAACGACAGCAGGAACAGGATGGCCTTCGGGTTGAGCAGGCTGACCAGCAGCGCCCGCCGGTACGGGCGCTCGGCCGCGCCCGCCGCCTCCGCGCCGTCCGGCTCCGGCTCCTCGTCACGCGTCCGGCGCGCCTGCCACATGGCCCAGGCGGCCCGCATCATCCCGACGGCCAGCCAGCCCAGGTAGCCGGCGCCGAGCACCTTGACCGCGGTGAACAGCACCGGGCTGGCCTGGAGCAGCGCACCCGCGCCGACGGCCGCGAGCACCATGAGCACGGTGTCGCCGGTGAACACGCCGCAGGCGGCCTTGTAGCCCTGCCGCACCCCGCGCCGCGAGGCGACGGACAGGACGTAGAGGGAGTTCGGCCCCGGCAGCAGGACGATCAGCACCACGGCGGCGAAATAAGTAGGAAGATCTGTCACACCCAGCATGGGCAGGAGTGTCCCACAGGTACGCACCTGTCATGCCCGTGTGTTTCACGTACCGAGACCCGACGGCTCGTACGTCCCCCAGACCTCCCGCAGCACCCCGCACACCTCCCCGACCGTGGCCCGCGCCCGCAGCGCCTCCTTCATCGGGTACAGCACGTTCTCCTCCGCCCCGGCGGCCGCCTCCCGCAGCTCCTCCAGCGTGGACCGCACCGCCTCCGCGTCCCGCCCGGCCCGCAGCCGGGACAGGGCCTCGCACTGCCGGACCTCGATCCCCGGGTCGACGCGCAGCGGCGCGTACGGCTCCTCCCGGTCCAGCGCGAAGCGGTTGACCCCGACCACGGTCCGCGCCCCGGCCTCCTGCTCCCGTGCGATCCGGTAGGCGTTGGCCTCGATCTCCCCCTTCTGGAACCCGGCCTCGATCGCCGCGACCGCCCCGCCGAGGTCCTCGACCCGCCGCATCAGGGCCAGGGCCGCCTCCTCCAGCTGGTCCGTCATCCGCTCCACGGCGTAGGACCCGGCGAAGGGGTCGGCGGTGTGCGGCACGTCCGTCTCGTACGCCAGCACCTGCTGGGTCCGCAGCGCCAGCCGGGCCGCCTTCTCGGTGGGCAGGGCGATGGCCTCGTCGAAGGAGTTGGTGTGCAGCGACTGGGTGCCGCCGAGGACGGCGGCCAGCGCCTGCACGCCCACCCGTACGAGGTTCAGCTCGGGCTGCTGCGCCGTCAGCTGGACCCCGGCGGTCTGGGTGTGGAAGCGCAGCATCAGCGACCTGGGGTCCTTCGCGCCGAACTGCTCGCGCATGACGCGGGCCCAGATCCGCCGGGCCGCCCGGAACTTGGCCACCTCCTCCAGGAGGGTGGTGCGGGCCACGAAGAAGAAGGACAGGCGGGGGGCGAACTCGTCGACGGCCATCCCGGCGGCGAGCGCGGTCCGGACGTAGGCGATCGCGTCGGCGAGGGTGAAGGCGATCTCCTGGACGGGCGAGGCGCCCGCCTCGGCCATGTGGTAGCCGGAGACGGAGATGGTGTTCCACCGGGGGAGCTCGGCGCGGCAGTAGCGGAAGGTGTCGGCGGTCAGCCGCAGGGAGGGGCCGGGCGGGAAGACGTACGTCCCGCGCGCGATGTACTCCTTCAGGACGTCGTTCTGGATCGTGCCGGTCAGCCGGGCGCCCGCGATGCCCCGCTCCTCGGCGACGAGCTGGTACATCAGGAGCAGCAGGGCGGCCGGGGCGTTGATCGTCATCGAGGTGGAGACGCGGTCGAGGGGGATGTCCTCGAAGAGCACGCGCAGGTCCTCGACGGAGTCGACGGCGACGCCGACCTTGCCGACCTCCCCGGCGGCGAGGGGGGCGTCGGAGTCGTGGCCCATCTGGGTCGGCAGGTCGAAGGCCACGGACAGACCGGTGCCCCCGCCCTCGATGAGGCGGCGGAAGCGGGCGTTGGACTCGGCGGCCGTGCCGAAGCCGGCGTACTGGCGCATGGTCCAGGGCCGGGCCGTGTACATCGCGGGGTGGATGCCCCGGGTGAACGGGTACTCCCCCGGCACCCCGAGGCTGCCCACCGGGTCCCAGCCCGTCAGGTCCTGCGGCCCGTAGACCGGTTCGATCGGGATTCCGCTCTCGGTACGGGCCGTGGGACGGACCATGTCGTGCACCCTCCGTGTCCGTGGAGCCGTCCGGCCCGGGGCCGGTACGGCCGCGCCCGCGACGGCCGCTGGTCACAATGGCGCAACATCCGGGGTTCGTCCGCAACTGTCCACGCCCGTGACGCATCACCCAGATACACGACGACGAATTCCGGGGGAACCGCGATGCACCGACAGAGAGCCGCCATCCGCACGCTCGGCCTTGCCGCCGCCGTCGCGTTCGTCGCGACCGGCTGCGGTCCCCAGCATTCCGGTTCCGCTCCGGCGGCGCCGTCCGCGCCGGTCGCTCCCCCCTCGGCGTCCCCGTCCGGGCAGGACGACAAGCCGGGCGCCCCCTCCCCCGCCGCGTCGCCCTCGCCGTCCTCGTCCCCGTCGTCCTCCCCGTCGGCCCCGCCCTCCTCCCCGGCCCCGGTCCCGGCCCCGCCGTCGGCGTCCGCGGCCCCGGCCGTCAAGCCGGTCATGGTCAACGGCGACGAGAGCGACCAGGTCCGAGAGCTCCAGGCGCGCCTGCGCCAGCTGAAGCTGATGTCGGTGGCGCCCACCGGCTTCTACGGCTCGAAGACGACCGCCGCCGTGAAGGCCTTCCAGTCGCAGCAGGGGCTCGGCGCGACCGGCGCGGTGGACGAGGCCACCTGGCGCGAGCTGCAGGGCCGCAGCAGGAAGCCGACGGAGGAGGAGCTGCGCCCGCCGACCACCAACGAGCCGGCCGCCCCGGACCCGCGCTGCCTCCAGGGCCGGGTGATGTGCATCAGCAAGGAGAGCCGCACCCTCGCCTGGATGATCGACGGCAAGGTGGTCTCCACGATGGACGTGCGCTTCGGCTCGGAGAACACGCCGACCCGCGAGGGCCTGTTCCAGGTGGAGTGGAAGGCGAAGGACTGGACGTCGACGATCTACCACTCGCCGATGCCGTACTCGATGTTCTTCAGCCAGGGCCAGGCGGTGCACTACTCGGCCGACTTCGCGGCCCGCGGCTACGCCGGCGCCTCGCACGGCTGCGTGAACGTCCGGGACAAGCAGAAGCTGGCGGCGCTGTTCGACCAGGTGAAGGTCGGCGACAAGGTCGTCGTCTACTGGTGACGGTGATTCGGTCGACCGATCGGCCGCAGCCGTGGGAGGAGAAGGGGCGCGGGCAGGGCCGGGGGAACGTGCCCCGCCCGCGCCGGGTGCGCAGAGCCCAGGGGTACGGGGGGAACCCCGGCTCTCGCGCGGCCGATGACCAGTCGGCTCGTTCTGTACTGCGTCGGCGGTTCGAAAAGTGTTACTGCCGTTCGCACGGGCCGGCGCGGAAACGTTTCCGCCCTGTGTTTCCGGCTGGTCCGAGCCGCGTCCGCGGGCCGGGTCCCGCCCGTCAGCGGGTGCGGAAGCCCAGCGGGCCGCCCGGGTTCGCCGGCGTCGGCGAGGGGACGACGACGCTGCCCGGGTCGACGGAGCCGCCCTGCGGGGTGCCCGAGCGGGGCGCGTCCAGCAGCGTCGCGCAGAAGCGCGGCACCTTGGCGAGTCCGCCGGCGATGCGGGCGAGGTACTGCTTGCGGTCCTCGGCCAGCTTGTTCGCCAGGTGGTCCCGGCACAGGTCCTCGGGGCGGTCCCTGCCCGACTCCCTGCCGTCCTTGTCGGCGCCGCCGTCGCCGCCGCTGCCGCCGCCGGTCTTGTCGGTGAACGTGTTGCGGGTGCCGTCCGTGCCCGCCGCGCCGCCGCCCCCCGTGCCCGGCGTCGTCGCCGCGCCGGGCGGGCGCGACACGCTGGGGGCGGTGTCCAGGGGGATGCGGGTCTGCCCGCCCGGCGGCAGCGAGAAGCCGGGGCCGAGCGAGGCGAGCCCGCCGCCGCCCTCCGGGGTGGGCCGCAGCAGCGGGACCTCGGGGCTGGGGCCGGCCGTCTCCCCGGCGGGGGTGCGGTCCGAGTCGGCGCTGACCGAGACGGCGGGCGCGGGGCCGGCCGTGAGGTGCACGGCCCGGTCCAGCAGGCCGGTGCCGGCGACGGCGGCGATACCGCCGACCGCGACGCCGGCCAGGGCGGCCGCCAGCCCGAAGCGGGCGGGGGTGCCGTAGCGGCGCTGCGCGGGGATCCGTACGACGGGTATCGGGGCCAGGTCGATGACGGGCTCTTCGGGCGCTCCGGTCCCGGGCGCACCGGGGCGGCCCGCCGCGGCGACCGCCGCCGCGGCCCGTGTCGCGTGCGCCGCGCGGAACGCGGCCACGGCCGCGGCCTCGCCGGGCAGCTCACCGCTTCCCGCGGGCGGCGGGGTCAGGGCGTCGAGGGCGGCGCGCAGCCGCTCGGCCCCGGCGCGGGCACGGGGGTCGGCGCCGGGTCCGACCGGGCCGGCGGCCCGTCCGCGCAGCAGCTCCTCCGCCGTGGCTCCGTCCAGCCACGCCTTGTGCTCGTCGGCCATCACATGTCCTTCTGCGTCCGCCAACGTGAATGCGTCACACCGGTTTGTTCGACGAGGTCCTTGGCCCGTGCCCGCTGCGCCGGTACGGCGTCGAGGTCACGGTCCCGCGCCAGGTCTCCGGCATTATGGCCGACCCGCGCCCGGGTCTCGCCCCCGCCCGCGGGCCCCGACTCGGCGCCCAGCAGTTCGGCGAGCTTCTTCAGCCCCCGGTGGGCCGCCGTACGGACCGCGCCGGGGCGTTTGCCCAGGGTCTCGGCCGCGCTCTTCGCGTCGAGGCCGACGACCACCCGCAGGACGACGGCCTCGGCCTGGTCCTGCGGCAGCTGGGCGATCAGCGCCATGGTGCGGCCCGTGGAGAGGGCCTCCATGGCCTCGCCGTAGGTGTCCGAGTCCGCGGCCCGTCCGGTCAGCTCGGTCTCGTCGCCGCCGACGGCGGGTCTGCGGCCGCGCATGCGGATGTGGTCGAGGGCCCGGTTGCGGGCGATGCGTGCCGCCCAGCCGCGGAAGCGGTCGGCGTCTCCGGTGAAGGAGCCGAGGTCGCGGGCGATCTGCAGCCAGGCCTCGGAGGTCACGTCCTCGGCGTCGCCGTCCCCGACGAGCGTGCGTACGTATCCGAGCAGGCGCGGGTGCACGGCGCGGTACACAGTCCGGAACGCGCTCTCGTCGCCGTCCTGTGCCGCGAGCACCGCGGCGGTCAGCTCCGCGTCGTCCCCCAGCAAAGTCCCCAACCCGTTCGACGTCCTGTACGTGTGGCGCAAATCCGCACGTTACGGCTTTCACGTACCTCTCGTCCACGCGTTGTACAACCAGCAACCAACCCTGCGCGGAGCGAGGTGTGACAGAAAACGCACTCCGGACGCTGACACAGATACGGGCTTGTCGCACGAGCCCGTGACGGATGGCGACCGGGGCCTCTCCTGTGGGGGGTGGCGGCCTCGGTCGCCCTCCCCTCTCTTCGGCCGGTTCACACCGGCCCGGGTGTCATCCTTTCGGCTCACTTCCGGGTGAAAACCCCTTATGCATACGCCACCCCCGCTCCGGGATCGCTAGCGTGGCGGTACACCCGCGCCGCGCCCCGAGGAGAACTCCGCTGTCCAGCCCCCTTCCGGCACAGGTCCGCGGCCCGGTCTCCACTCCGGGCGCCGGGCTGGCGCGGTTCAACGGCCTGCCGCCCGAGCATGCCCGGACGGCCCTGCTGCACTGCTGCGGCAGCGTCCGCTGGGGCCGGCGGGTGGCCGACCACCGCCCCTACCCGGACACCGCCTCCCTGCTGGCGGCGGCCGACGAGGCCGCGTACGACATGTCCCAGGGCGACCTCTCCGAGGCGCTGGCCCGCGAATCCTCCGCGGAGCTCGGCCACGGGGCGCCCTACGCCGCGCTGGTGGCGCTGGACGCGGCCCGGGCCGAGTACGAGCGCACCTTCGGGCACGCCTTCGTTATCTGCCTGGACGGCCACCCGCCGGAGGAGCAGATAAGCCAGCTGCTGGCCTCGATCCGCCGCAGGATGGGTCACGAGATCGACGAGGAGCGCTCGATCGCGGCCGACGAACTGCGGATGGTCGCCCGCTCCCGGCTGCTCGGTCTGCTCGACCGGCTGGCCGCGTCCGGCCGCCAGGACCCGGACGACGGTCTGTCAGCGGCCGATTTCGGCCTATTTGCCCCTGTGGGATAGGCCGTCCGTGCCTGTTTGATCACACCAGTGGACCCCGCGCAAGGGAACCGACGAAGCGTCGCTACGATGTCCGGGGCCGGTGGACCGTACCCGGCCGGGCCCGACCGACAAAGAAGCCGGCTGGCCCCCGCCCCGCTTCCGGAGGGTTTTCCGTGCCGGCTGGAACGTTGTACCGCGGCCGGGAAGGAATGTGGTCCTGGGTGGCTCATCGAGTCACCGGCGTCCTCATTTTCTTCTTCCTGTTCGTACACGTCCTCGACACCGCACTCGTCCGCGTCTCCCCTGAGGCGTACGACGATGTCGTGGCTACCTACAAGACTCCGATCGTCGCGCTGCTGGAGTACGGCCTCGTCGCCGCAATCCTGTTCCACGCGCTCAACGGTCTCCGTGTCATCGCCGTGGACTTCTGGTCCAAGGGCCCCCGCTACCAGAAGCAGATGCTCTGGAGCGTCGTGGGCATCTGGATCGTGCTGATGGTCGGGGCCCTGTACCCCGTCCTCGGCCACGCCTACCGCGTTCTGTTCGGGGAGTGACACGCATGTCTTCTGACACTTCTTCCGCCCAGGCGATCGGCGACGTAGAGGGCGTGTCCCTCTACGACGCCGACAACCCGGCGCCCTACATCGAGGCCCCGCGCAAGCGCACCGGCAAGACCCCGCGCTCGACCCGCGGCAACTTCGAGATGGCCGCGTGGCTCTTCATGCGCCTCTCGGGCATCGTGCTGGTCGTCCTGGTCATCGGCCACCTCCTGATCCAGCTGGTGCTGGACGGCGGCGTCTCCAAGGTCGGCTTCGCCTTCGTCGCCGGCCGCTGGGCTTCCCCGTTCTGGCAGGTCTGGGACCTGCTGATGCTGTGGCTGGCCATGCTGCACGGCGCCAACGGCCTGCGTACCGTCATCAACGACTACGCGGAGCGCGCCAACACGCGGCTGTGGCTGAAGGGCCTGCTCTACACCGCCACGGTGTTCACCATCCTTCTGGGCACGCTGGTGATCTTCACCTTCGACCCGAACATCCGCTAGGCAACGGGGCTGAGGCGAATCAAATGAAGATCCACAAGTACGACACCGTCATCGTCGGCGCCGGTGGCGCGGGCATGCGCGCCGCCATCGAGGCGACGAAGCGCAGCCGCACCGCCGTGCTGACGAAGCTCTACCCCACCCGCTCCCACACGGGCGCCGCGCAGGGCGGCATGGCCGCCGCGCTGGCCAACGTGGAGGACGACAACTGGGAGTGGCACACCTTCGACACGGTCAAGGGCGGTGACTACCTGGTCGACCAGGACGCCGCCGAGATCCTGGCGAAGGAGGCCATCGACGCGGTCCTCGACCTCGAGAAGATGGGCCTGCCGTTCAACCGCACCCCGGACGGCACCATCGACCAGCGCCGCTTCGGCGGTCACTCCCGCAACCACGGCGAGGCGCCGGTCCGCCGGTCCTGCTACGCCGCGGACCGCACCGGCCACATGATCCTCCAGACGCTGTACCAGAACTGCGTCAAGGAGGGCGTGGAGTTCTTCAACGAGTTCTACGTCCTGGACCAGCTGCTGGTCGAGGAGGACGGCGTCAAGAAGTCCGCGGGTGTGGTCGCGTACGAGCTCGCCACCGGCGAGATCCACGTCTTCCAGGCCAAGGCGGTCATCTACGCCTCCGGCGGCACCGGCAAGTTCTTCAAGGTGACCTCCAACGCGCACACCCTGACGGGTGACGGCCAGGCGGCCTGCTACCGCCGCGGCCTGCCGCTGGAGGACATGGAGTTCTTCCAGTTCCACCCGACGGGCATCTGGCGCATGGGCATCCTGCTGACGGAGGGCGCCCGTGGTGAGGGCGGCATCCTCCGCAACAAGGACGGCGAGCGCTTCATGGAGAAGTACGCGCCGGTCATGAAGGACCTCGCGTCCCGTGACGTCGTCTCGCGCTCCATCTACACCGAGATCCGCGAGGGCCGCGGCTGCGGTCCGGCCGGCGACCACGTGTACCTGGACCTGACGCACCTCCCGCCGGAGCAGCTCGACGCGAAGCTCCCGGACATCACGGAGTTCGCGCGCACCTACCTCGGCATCGAGCCCTACACGGACCCGATCCCGATCCAGCCCACCGCGCACTACGCCATGGGCGGCATCCCGACCAACGTCGAGGGTGAGGTCCTGGCGGACAACACCACCGTCGTCCCGGGCCTGTACGCGGCCGGCGAGGTCGCGTGCGTGTCGGTGCACGGCGCCAACCGCCTGGGCACCAACTCGCTGCTGGACATCAACGTCTTCGGCAAGCGCTCGGGCATCGCGGCGGCCGAGTACGCGGCGAAGCACGACTTCGTCGAGCTGCCGGAGAACCCGGCGCAGCAGGTCGCCGAGCTGGTCGAGCAGCTGCGCAACTCCACGGGCAAGGAGCGGGTCGCCGACCTGCGCCTGGAGCTCCAGGAGACGATGGACGCGTGCGTGATGGTGTTCCGCACGGAGCAGACCATCAAGACCGCGGTCGAGAAGATCGCGGAGCTGCGCGAGCGCTACAAGAACGTGTCCGTCCAGGACAAGGGCAAGCGCTTCAACACGGACCTGCTGGAGGCCATCGAGCTGGGCAACCTGCTCGACCTGGCCGAGGTCATGGCCGTGTCCGCCCTCGCGCGCAAGGAGTCCCGCGGCGGTCACTACCGCGAGGACTACCCGAACCGCGACGACGTCAACTTCATGCGCCACACCATGGCGTACCGCGAGGTCGGCGCCGACGGCAAGGACTCCGTCCGCCTGGACTACAAGCCCGTCGTCGTCACCCGCTACCAGCCGATGGAGCGTAAGTACTGATGGCTACCCCGACCCTCGACAAGGTGGAGTCCGAGGCCGCGGCCTCGCACAACATCACGGTCACCTTCCGGATCCGCCGCTACAACCCCGAGGTCTCGGCCGAGGCGGAGTGGCAGGACTTCCAGATCGAGATCGACCCGAAGGAGCGCGTGCTCGACGGTCTCCACAAGATCAAGTGGGACCTCGACGGCACGCTGACCTTCCGCCGCTCGTGCGCGCACGGCATCTGCGGCTCCGACGCGATGCGGATCAACGGCAAGAACAGGCTCGCCTGCAAGACGCTGATCAAGGACATCAACCCGGAGAAGCCCATCACCGTCGAGGCCATCAAGGGCCTCACGGTGATGAAGGACCTCGTGGTCGACATGGAGCCCTTCTTCCAGGCGTACCGGGACGTCATGCCGTTCCTGGTCACCAAGGGCAACGAGCCGACGCGCGAGCGCCTGCAGTCCGCCGAGGACCGCGAGCGCTTCGACGACACCACCAAGTGCATCCTGTGCGCCGCGTGCACGTCCTCGTGCCCGGTGTTCTGGAACGACGGCCAGTACTTCGGCCCGGCGGCGATCGTCAACGCCCACCGCTTCATCTTCGACTCGCGTGACGAGGCCGGCGAGCAGCGGCTGGAGATCCTGAACGACAAGGACGGCGTGTGGCGCTGCCGCACGACCTTCAACTGCACCGACGCGTGCCCGCGCGGCATCGAGGTCACGAAGGCGATCCAGGAAGTCAAGCGCGCCCTGATCACGCGCCGCTTCTGATCCCTCCCGTCCGGACCCGAGGCCCGCACCCCTTCCGGGGGTGCGGGCCTCGGGCGTTGCCGGGGACGGGCCCGGCGCCGCCGCGGCCGTCACTCCCCCGGTGGTTCCGGCGCGACGCCCGCGGGGGACGGGGCTAGCCTCCGAAGCGGGAGGCGAACTCCTCCGACCCGCAGGGAGGCCCCGTGCGCCGCCGTTCCGCGAAGCCCGCTCTGCTGCTGCTCCCGCTGGTGCTCGGCGCCTCGCTGCTGTCCGGCTGCGGGACCCCCGCCGAGGGCGACGAGCCGGACTGCCCGGCCGGACAGGTCTCCCGGGGCGGGTCCTGCCTCCCCGGGGACACCGCCGGCTTCGCCCGGCGCCAGGTCGACGCCTCGCTGGCGAAGTACCGGCTGACCGCGTCCATGGCCGGGGTGTGGGCCGGCGGGTCCATGACCGGTGTGCCCGCCACCCCGGACATGCGCCTGCGCAACGGAGCGGTCGCCATCCCCTATCTGACGACCGTCCTGCTCAAGCTCGTCGACGAGGGCAGGGTCTCCCTCGACGACAGCATCTCCCGCTGGCGCCCCGAGCTGCCGCACGCGGACTCGGTCACCCTGCGGATGCTGGCCTCCACCACCTCCGGCTACGCCGACTACGTACGGGACCCGGCGTTCATCGCCGCCCTGTACGCGAACCCGTTCCGGCACTGGACGCCGGAGGAGCTCGTCCGGATGTCCGTGGACAAGCCCCTGGTGCGGCCGCCGGGCTCGGGCTTCGCCTACTCGCACGCCAACTGGCAGATCCTGGGCGACATCATCGGCAGGGTGCGGGGCAGGCCGCTGGCCGAGGTGATGCGCGAGGAGATCATCAGGCCGCTGGGGCTGACCGGGACCGCCAACCCGTCCACCGCCGAGATCCCCCCGCCGGTCCTGCACGCCTTCGACAACGAGCGCAAGGTCTTCGAGGACTCCACGTACTGGGACCCGTCCTGGACGCTCGCGCCGGGGGCGGTGATGACGTCCACCATGGCCGACATGGCGAAGTCCTTCGCGGCCATCGGCGAGGGCAGGCTGCTGACCCCGGAGTCCCACAAGGCGCAGCTCACCCCGGTCTCGACGGTCGCGCCGGGCACCTCGTACGCCCTGGGGCTGGTCGTGCAGGACGACTGGATCCTGCAGAACCCGTCCTTCGCCGGGTACGCGGCGACCGTGGCCTACCTGCCGGCGAAGAAGCTCGCGATCGCGACGGTGTCCACCCAGGGCCGGGGCAGCACGGTGCAGAACCCGAGCACGGACGTCCTGGTCGCCCTCGCCAACCACCTCGCCCCGGACCACCCCCTGAAACTCCGCTGATCCGGTCCCGTCCGACAGCCCGCCAACCAGGTATTGAACATGTTCAGAAGAAGGTCTACAGTCGTGGACGTCAGCAGTTGAACACGTTCAAAGGGGCTGGGGCAATGGACCTCACCGTGGTCGCGTACGTCATCTACCTGCTCATCAGCATCGGACTGACCGTCTGGGTGGCCCGTACCCTCAGCCGCAACGGGCGGGTCTTCATCGCCGACGTGCTCCAGGGCAACGAGAAGCTCGCCGACGCGGTCAACCACCTCCTGGTCGTCGGGTTCTACCTCGTGAACATCGGCTTCGTGACCCTCTACCTGCGCTCGGGCGAGACCATCCTCGAAGCGCGCGGGCTGTTCGAGGCGCTGTCGGTGAAGCTCGGCGTCGTCCTGCTGGTGCTCGGCGTCATGCACCTCGGCAACGTCTGGGTGCTGAACCGGATGCGCCGCCGCGGGATCATGGAGCGGCAGGCCCCGCAGATGCCGCAGATGCCGCCGGTGCCCCCGCAGGGGTGGACCGCGCCGGCCGGGGCCTGAGCCGTGGAGCAGACCGCTGTCCGGAGCCTGACCGTCCTGTACGACCGGGACTGCCCGGTGTGCGTACACATCCGGAACTGGCTGGTCAGGCAGCCGCAGCTGGTCCCGCTGCGGATGGTGGCGGCCGCGTCGCGCGAGGCCTGGCGGCGCTTCCCCCGACTGGCGCACGCCCAGACCCTCCGCGAGATCACCGTGATCGGGGACCGGGGGCAGGTGTGGCGGGGCACGGACGCCTTCATCGTCTGCCTGTGGGCCCTCGCCGGCCACCGGGCGAAGGCAGACTGGCTGGCCACCCCGGCCGGCCGGCCCTTCGCGAAGGCGGCCATGCACACGGCCGCCGCCGTCCGGCACGCGGTACGGACCAAGTCCGGGGCGGAGCCCGGGGAACCGGCCTGTGACGAGCAGTGCTCCACCTCCCGATAAGGTCGGACACCGTGACAGATCAGAAGGCTCCCAAGAGCGAGCAGACCCGCACGCTCATCCTCGAGACCGCGCTCCGGCTGTTCCAGGAGCGCGGGTTCGACAAGACGACCATGCGGGCCATCGCCAAGGAGGCCGGGGTCTCGGTCGGCAACGCCTACTACTACTTCGAGTCGAAGGAGCACCTGGTCCAGGGGTTCTACGACCGGATCAGCGCGGCCCACCAGGCCGCGGTCCGGCCGATCCTGGACCGGGAGACCGACCTCCAGAAGCGGCTCGCCGGGGTGCTGACGAGCTGGCTCGACATCGCGGCGCCCTACCACGAGTTCGCCTCGCAGTTCTTCAAGAACGCGGCGGACCCGGAGAGTCCGCTCAGCCCCTTCTCCCCGGAGTCGGAGCCGGCGCGGCAGGCGGCCATCAGCATCCACCGAGAGGTCCTCGCCGGGGCGAAGACCAAGGTCCCGGACGAACTGGCGGACGTCCTGCCGGAGCTGATGTGGCTCTCGCAGATGGGCCTGGTCCTGTACTGGGTCTTCGACCGTTCGCCGGAGAGCGAGAAGACCCGCCGGCTCGCCGAGCGCGGCGCGCAGCTGACCACCCGGGGCATCGTGCTGGCCCGGTTCCGGGTACTGCGGCCGCTGGTGCGCGAGGTGCACGAGCTGTTCGCGGACTTCCTGCCGGGCATGGCCCAGACGGCGGTGTCGCGGGGCGGGAAACGCGCTTCCGACCCGAGGCCCGAGGAAGGCTGAGCGGGGGCCCGGGAAGGGCCGGGCGGGACGACGGGAACGGCCGGGAGGGCCGGGGGCGCGACGGCCCCCGGCCCTCCCGGCCGTTCCGCGGCCGGCCGCCGCCGGCCGGATCGGGCTCAGGAGCCGAGGACGAGGAGCGTGGCGACCGCGGGGCCGAAGGCTCCGCCGAGCTGGTAGCAGAGGGTGAACAGGCCGATGGCGCTCGGCCGGTGGGCCTCGTCGGGGGCGGAGGCCACGGCGTGGGTCGACAGGACGCCGTTGGCGGCGGTCGCGGTGAACACGCCCACCCCGGTGGCCACCACCAGCAGCGGGCCGGAGGAGGCGAGGATCCCGGTGAGCGCGGCGGCGGCCCCCGCCGCGACGAGCACCGTACGGACGGCCGCGCGGCCCATCCGGGCCGAGGCGGCGGCGAGCAGCCAGGACAGGGCGGATCCGGCGAGCAGGGCGACCAGCTGCCAGGCCCCGGCGGAGGCGGCGTCCCACCCGGCGCGGTCGGCGAGCAGCCGGGGCGCCGAGAAGAGCAGGGTGAAGTAGGAGGCCGACAGGGCCAGCGCGAGCAGCGCCGAGACCACGAACACGGGCCGGCGCAGCAGCGCGACGGGCACGAACCCGTCGGGGCGGCGGCGTACGTGCAGGGCGAGCAGGACGGCGGCGGCGAGGGCGGCGCCCAGGGCGGCGAGCGGCTGGGTCGGCAGGAGTACGAGGGCGGTGGCGAGCCCGGTCAGCAGGGCGGCGCCGCGTGCGTCGAAGCGGCCCGCGGGGGCGGGTGCCCCGCCGCCGGCGCGGCGCAGGACGACGGGCACGGCCAGCAGGGAGACCGCCTGGACGGCGAGCGCGAGCCGCCAGGAGGCGCCGTCCGCGAGGGCACGGCCCAGCAGCGGCCCGGACGCGCCGAGCATGCCGAAGCCCGCGCTGATCACACCCATCCGGCGGGCGGATCCGGCGAGGCTCATCGCCGCCGCCACCAGCCCGGCACCGCCGGCGGCCTGGGCGCAGCGGCCGATCAGGGTGAGCGGGAGCCAGGGCGAGGCGGCGACGAGCAGGGTGCCGGCCAGGACGAGGGCGGTGGCCAGCCGCAGGACCGCGGCCAGGCCCCGGCGGCGCAGGAGCCCGGCGATCAGCGGGGTGCCGACGGCCATGGCCCAGCCGAAGGCGGTGAGCAGCCAGGCGGCGGTGCCGTCGGCCACCCCGAGGGAGCGGGCCATGTCCGGGAGGATCAGCACCGGCGCGTTGGCTCCGGCGGCGATGGGGGTGGCCAGCAGCGCGAGCCAGAGGACCGGGACGGGGCCCCGGGAGGCGCTCCCGGTGGCCCTGGTGCTGCCGGTGGTGGCGGTGGTGACCGTCATGGATGACCCACTCCCCTTCACGTCTCAACCTTGACAATCTCAACGTTGAGATAAAAACAGGCAGACCCCTTCAACGTCAAGTGTCTTAACGTTGAGGTATTCTCGGGGTATGGAAGAGGCCCGTGAAGACCAGGACATGGTGGCCGCCGTCGTCGGCCAGTGGGAGAGGGAGCGCCCCGACCTCACGGAGGCGATGTGGCCCGTCGAGGTGCTGGCCCGGATCCAGCGCATGAACCGGACCATCGACAAGCACCTCAAGACCTTCACCGCCGAACACGGCCTGGAGGTGGGCGAGTTCGACGTACTGGTCACCCTGCGCCGGTCGGGCCCGCCGTACGCGCTGACCGCGGGCGCGCTGATCCCGGCCGCCATGGTGACCTCGGGCGCGATCACCAACCGGATCGACCGCCTGGAGGCCAAGGGGCTGGTCGAACGGGTCCGCGACGGCGCCGACCGCCGCTCGGTGCGGATCCGCCTGACCGACAGGGGTCACACCCTGGCCGACTCCGTCATCGAGGAGCACCTGGCCCAGTACGCGCGGCTACTGGCCCCGCTGGACCGCGCGGACTGCGACGCACTGGCCGCCGCCCTGCGCACGCTGCTGGTGGCCCACGGGGACACCCTCGCGCCGCCTAGAGCCAGTTGAGCTCCCACAGGCGCCATACGCCCGTGCCGTCGGAGAGGTACTGGAGGCCGGTGACGGCCTCGCGGGAGAGGACGTAGTCCTTCTTCTGCCAGATCGGCAGCATCGGGATCTGCTGCGAGACCACCCGCTGGAGCTCGCGGAAGTCGGTGGCGGCCTCGGCGCGGTTCTGGAAGGACTGGGTGCGGGCGATGAGGTCGTCGACGGCCTTGTCGGAGAAGCCGTTGTTCATGCTGGAGTCCTTGCCGACCAGCGGGGCGAGGAAGTTGTCCGCGTCCGGGAAGTCGGCGATCCAGCCGATCGTGTAGGCGTCGAACTCACCCGCCGCGTAGGCCTTCTGGAAGTCCTCCCAGGCCTCGACCGCCTTGATCTTCAGCTGGAACAGGCCGGTCGACTCCAGCTGCCGCTTGATCTCCTCGGCCTCGGCCAGGTTCGGGCCGCGCGTGTTGACCCCGAGGGTGACGGAGACCGGCGTGGCGACGCCCGCGTCCGCGAGGAGCTTGCGGGCCGTCGTGCCGTTGGGTGCGGGGTAGGTGTCGAAGAACGGCGTGCTGTGCCCGGCGATCCCGGCCGGGACGAGCGAGTAGAGCGGGGTGACCGTGCCCTTGTGGACGTCGGTGGCGATCTTCGACCGGTCCAGTGCGGCGGCCACGGCCTGGCGGACGGCCGGCTTCTGGACCGTCGAGCCGGGGCGCACGTTGAAGACGATGTGGCGCGCCTCCGTACCGCCCGAGGTCTGGTAGCGGGTGTCCTTCAGGCCGGGGTTGAGGCCCGCGAGCACCGCCGGGGGCATGTCCCGGTGGGCGACCTCGATCTGGTGGTCGCGCCAGGCCTGGTCCAGCTGGGCGGAGTCCTTGAAGTAGCGCACGGTGACCGAGGCGTTGGCGGGCCTGGCCTGGCCCCGGTACGCCGGGTTGGGCTTGAGCTCGGCGGTCGTACGGGCCTTGTAGCCGGTCAGGGTGAAGGGGCCCGTGCCGTCGGCCTTGCCGTCCTCGCGCAGCGCCTTGGCCGGGTAGCGCTCCTTGTCCACGATCGAGGCGGCACCCGTCGCGATCTTGAAGGGGAAGGTGGCGTCGGGGGCGGAGAGGGCGAAGGTGACCGTGCGCCCCTCGGCCTTGACCGACTCCAGGGTGTTGAAGAGCGGGGCCGGGCCCTGGTCGGAGTTGATCTGCTTGATGCGGTCGAAGGAGAACTTCACGTCCTCGGCGGTGACCTGGCGGCCGCCGGCGAAGGTGAGGTCGGAGCGCAGCTCGCACCGGTAGGCGGTCAGCTTCTGCCCGACGAACGCGCAGGAGGACGCGGCGTCCGGGACCGGGGTGTCGGAGCCGGGCTTGATGGTCAGCAGCGACTGGTAGACGTTGCTGTACAGCGCCCAGGAGCCGGCGTCGTAGGCGCCCGCCGGGTCCAGTGCGGAGACGACGTCGGTGGTCCCGACACGGATCGCGCCGTGCTGCTCGCCGCCCACGGGCAGCAGCTGCCAGGCGGCCACTCCGCCCGCCACGGCGAGGACCAGACCCGCCGCGACCGCCTTCGAGCGGACAGACCCCATCCCCATGCCCCCGACCCCCCGGAATGCGAAAGACCTATCCGACTATCGGACGGCCGTCGGCCACCCAATCACGGAAATCCAGCCACGGGAAGAGTCGCGATGCCCTGGTCGGGCAGGGTCACGCCTGGTATGAGGCGAGTTCGACGACCGTGATGTCGGAGGGCGCGCCGACCCGGACCGGCGGCCCCCAGGCGCCCGCGCCCCGGGACACGTACAGCTGGGTGTCCCCGTAGCGTTCCAGGCCCGCGACGGTCGGGTTGGCGAGTTCGGCGAGGTAGTTGCCGGGCCAGAGCTGGCCGCCGTGGGTGTGGCCGGAGAGCTGGAGGTCCACGCCGTGGCGGACGGCCTCGTCGATCACGACCGGCTGGTGGGCGAGGAGCACGGAGGTGCGGGAGCGGTCGCGGTCGCCGAGCGCCGCCCGGAAGTCGGGGCCCTTGCCCTCCTTCTCCCCCTGGACGTCGTTGACGCCGGCGAGGTCGAAGTGGGGCAGCTCGCGGCGGGCGTTCTCCAGGGGGGTCAGGCCGAGTTCGCGGACGTGGTCGACCCACTGCTGGGCGCCCGAGAAGTACTCGTGGTTGCCGGTGACGAAGAAGGCGCCGTGGCGGGCGCGCAGTTCGCGCAGGGGTTCGGCGGCGGGGCCGAGGTCGTGGACGTCGCCGTCGACCAGGTCCCCGACGACGGCGATGAGGTCGGGCTGGGTGCGGTTGACGGTGTCGACGATGCGCCGGGTGTGGGCGCGGCCGAGGATCGGGCCGAGGTGGACGTCGCTGACGACGGCGATCCTGAAGCCGTGCGCGGCGCGGGGCAGCTTGGCGAGGGGCACCTGCACCCGCTTGACGCGCGGCCCGCGCAGGACTCCGTAGGTCCCGGTCCCGACCGTCAGCCCGGCGGCGGCGACGGCGGCCCCGCCGAGCGTCCGTGCGACGAACACCCTCCGGCTGGGCCCGCCGGGCCCGTCGCGGTCCGGAGCCGGGACGTCGGCCTCGGGCGCCGCTGCGGGTGCGGGGTCCTGCAGGGCCGTTCCCTTGCCCGCCCCTTCCCGCACCCCGGGCTCCGGGTCGGCCTCGGGCTGCCGACCGGCCGAACCCGCCTGGGCACCGGACCCGCGCCCGGTGTCGCCGGCCGGCTCCGCCGAGGACCCCGTGGCCGGGTCGGCCGTGCGCGCGGGACCCGCGGGCACGTGGGCCGTCCCCGGGCCGCCCTCCCCCGAGCCGGCCCGGGCGACCGTGCTCCGGGCCGGTCGGCGCAGCCACAGGCGGCGGACCGGTTCCGCCACCAGCATCGCCAGCGTCAGGTACAGCAGGACCGCGAGCCACATGAAGCCGGGCCAGGCCACCAGCCGCTGGAGCCAGAACGGGGCGCCGGCGCGGCCCGCCGTCAGGGCGGCCAGCGACAGCAGCGGCAGCGCGAACGCCAGCACCGTCCCGGTGCGCCGCGCGGCCCCGCCCGGGCGGGTGGTGTCGCGGACCAGCCGCACCCACAGCCACCGATGGACCAGCCCCAGCAGCGCCAGGACCGCGACGACGGCCACAATCACCACAAACACGGTCATCGTGATGCGCGCCGCAGTACGAGGAGGCTGCGCAACCCGATGACACCGACGGCCGTCCCCAGGAGGAAGGACGTCACCGCGAGGAGGAGGTGGACCCAGAAGTAAGCCGTGGGCCGACCGTCATCGAAAGCCAGACCGCTGGCGTCATTGAAGAGGTTCTTGACGAACGTGGACCAGATCACCCAGGACCAAGCTCCGAACGCTGCGAGGAACCAGGACGCGGTGCGGCTGAGTTTCATGTCCCCAGTATCGGATTCGTCCCCGGGACGGACGCGGCGGGGTGGGCCGTACCGGGGGAGGTTCTCCCCCGTTGGCCGGTCCCGGACGCCGGGCAGTCCATCGGCATGTACGTTCACCTGCGTGTCTGCCAAGAAGACCGCACTGACGGTCCTTTCCGCCGCGCTGCTGGTACCGGCGGTGCTCGCCCCGTCCTCGACCGCGCACGCCGCGCCGACGCCGCCGGGGGACGGGAAGGGGAAGACGCAGGCCCCGGTGGCGCCCGCACCGCCCCCGTCGATGTCCACGGTCGGCGGCGCCCGGCTCGGCCAGCCCGGCACCCAGGTGAACCTGCTGCCCGGCGCGCCCGCACTCCCCGCGAACCTCAGCGGCCGTTCCTGGATCGTGGCGGACGCCGAGACCGGCGAGGTGCTCGCGGCCCACAACGCCCACTGGCGGCTGCCCCCGGCCTCCACCATGAAGATGCTCTTCGCCGACACCGTGCTGCCCGCCCTCCCCAAGGACCGGGTGCACCACGTCACCAACGAGGACATGGACGGCGTCGGCCCGGGCAGCAGCCTGGTCGGCGTCAAGGAGGACCACGACTACTCCGTCCACGACCTGTGGCTGGGGGTGTTCCTGCGCTCCGGGAACGACGCGGTGCACGTACTTTCGGCCATGAACGGCGGCGTCGAGAAGACCGTCAAGGACATGCAGGCGCACGCCGAGGAGCTCCAGGCCCTGGACACCCACGTGGTCTCGCCGGACGGGTACGACGCCCCGGAACAGGTGTCGAGCGCGTACGACCTCACGCTCATCGCCCGCTCCGGGCTCCAGAAGCAGGACTTCCGCGAGTACTGCGGCACGGCCGAGGCCCGGTTCCCGGGCCGCCAGGAGGCGGGCAGGCCGCGCGAGTACTTCGAGATCCAGAACACCAACCGGCTGATGACCGGCGCCGGCGGCATCACCCCGTACAAGGGCATCGCCGGGGTGAAGAACGGCAACACGACCATGGCCGGCTCGACCTTCACCGGCGCGGCCCAGCGGGGGAACAAGAAGCTGCTGGTCACGGTGATGAACCCGGACCACGGCGGGCTCAACTCGGTCTACGAGGAGACCGCCGGCCTCTTCGACTGGGGCTTCGCCGCCCTCGGCAAGGTCAAGCCGGTCGGCGAGCTGGTGCCCCCGAAGAGCGCGGACACCAGGCCCTTCGGCTCCCCCGCCCAGACCCACGCGAACACCCCCGCGGCGGCCGGCCCGCCCGCGGGCGGGGGCAGCGGCCTCGGCACGGCGCTCGGCATCGCGGGCGGGGCGCTGGCGGTGGTCGCGGGCGGTGCCTTCGTGGTCAACCGCCGCTGGCCGCGCGGCCGCCGGAGCCAGGGGTAGCCGTTTCCTCCTGCTGCCCCTCCCCGTCGTCGCGGGCTGCGGTCCAGGCGGCGCAGAACAGGAGCAGCTTCGCCGTGAAGTTGATCCACAGCAGCAGGGCGATCGGCACGCCGAAGGCCCCGTACATGCTCTTGCCGGCGACCCCCCGCATGTAGCCGCTGAGCAGCAGTTTCAGGAGTTCGAAGCCGGCGGCGCCGATCAGCGCGGCCTGGAGGAGGCGGCCGCGCGACGGCTCGACGCCGGGCAGCAGGGTCAGCAGGTAGAGCAGGAGCAGGAAGGCCGCCAGGACGCCGACGAGGAAGGCGCCGGAGCGCAGCAGGGCCCCGCCCGCGCCCTCGCGCGGGATGCCGAGGACCGCCGCGGACTTGCCGACCGCGCTGGACCCGATGGTCGACGCGGCGGCCGAGGCCAGGGCGGCGCCGCCGAGGCCGAGCAGGACGAGGGCGTCCTTGCCCTTCCGGACGATCGGGTTGCCCAGGTCCTCGTCGTCCTTCTCCCACACCGCGCGCAGGCAGTCGCGCATCTGGCCGACCCAGCTGATGCCGGTGAGGAGCAGGAGCGCGCCGGCGACGAGGCCGACGGCCCCCGCGTTGGCGACGAGGCCGGGGAGGTCGAGCTGGTCGGAGATGCCGGGGACCTGCTCGGCGAGACGCTTCTGGAGCTCGTCGAGCTGCTCCTGGCTGAGCAGTGCGGCGCCGACGGCGGCGGCGAGGGTGATCAGCGGGAAGAGCGCCAGGAAGCTGATGAAGGTGATCGCGGCGGCGAGCCGGGACCAGTGCACGCGTTCGAGGCGCTCGTACGAACGCCAGGCGTGGGTGCGCAGGACGGCCGACACGAGCGGGCCGATCACCGGGAGTTTCTTCAGCCAGTCCATGGGGGCCACCGTAATTGAGCTGCCGGAAATAGCCGATATTGCCGCTTTCGGGCATTACGGTCGTCGATTGTGACTTTTCGCCCTGTGTCGTCCCGACCGTTCCATGCCCTGGCGCTGAGGAGGCTCCGCTTCCACACCCTCCGTGCGGTCCGGGGCCTGCGGCGGGCGCGTCAGGACCGTCGTATGGCGGTGTCCGCGGCGGCCGGGCCCGACTGTGCGGGGACGGCGGTCGCGGCGGTGCCGAAGGGGTGCTCGCGCAGCTTGCGCCAGACCCCGTCCGAGCCCTGCTCGTAGAGGGCGAAGCCCTCGCAGTGCCAGCCGGCGGCGTAGTCGGCGAGCTCGGTGAAGGCCCGGTCCATCGCCTCTTCGGAGATCCCGTGCGCGACCGTGACGTGCGGGTGGTACGGGAAGGCCAGCTCGCGGCTGAGCGGCCCCTCGGGGTCGCGGATGCGGCCCTGCAGGCTGGTGCAGCCCTCGATCCCCTCGGCGAGCCGGACGAAGACGACCGGCGACAGGGGCCGGAAGCTGCCCGTCCCCTCCAGGCGCATCGCGAAGGAGGGGAAGGACCGCGCGACCTCCGCGAGGTGCGCGCGGATCGCCGGCAGCCGGCCGGCCTCCACCTCGGTGGGCGGCACGAGGGTGACGTGCGTGGGGATGCCGTGCGCGGCGGCGTCCCCGAAGCCGGCGCGCAGCTGCTGGAGCTGGCTGCCGTACGGCTCCGGGACCGCGATCGAAACGCCGAGCGTGACGGTCCCCACGTGATCTCCTCCGCGCGTGTTGGTGAGTGGTCGCGTCGATGTGGTCGCATCGACGGGCGTCGCAACGGGTGCTGCCGCCTCAGTGTGGCGGCAGCACCCCCTCGGCCGCCAGGGGCCTCGGTCCGTCAGTGCTTGGCGGGCACGAAACCGATCCGGTCGTAGGCCTGCGCCAGGGTCTCCGCGGCGACCGCCCGCGCCTTCTCCGCGCCCTTGGCCAGCACGGCGTCCAGGGTCTCCGGGTCGTCCAGGAACTCCTGCGTGCGCTGCCGGAAGGGTGTGACGAAATCGACCATCACTCCGGCGAGGTCGGTCTTGAGCGCGCCGTAGCCCTTGCCCTCGTACGCGGCCTCCAGGGCGGGGATCGACTCGCCCGTGAGGGTGGAGTAGATCGTGAGCAGGTTGCTGACGCCGGGCTTCTTCTCGGCGTCGAAGCGGATCTCGGCCTCGGTGTCGGTGACCGCGCTCTTGATCTTCTTCTCGGTGGCCTTGGGCTCGTCGAGGAGGCTGATCAGACCCTTGGGGGAGGACGCGGACTTCGACATCTTGATCGCCGGGTCCTGGAGGTCGTAGATCTTCGCGACCTCCTTGACGATGTGCGCGGCGGGGAGGGTGAAGGTCCGGCCGTAGCGGTGGTTGAACCGCTCGGCGAGGTCGCGGGTCAGCTCCACGTGCTGGCGCTGGTCCTCGCCGACGGGGACGGCGTTCGCCTGGTAGAGCAGGATGTCGGCGACCTGGAGGATCGGGTACGTGAACAGGCCGACGCTGGCGCTGTTGACCCCGCCCTTGGCGGACTTGTCCTTGAACTGGGTCATCCGGCTGGCCTCGCCGAAGCCGGTGATGCAGTTCATGACCCAGGCGAGCTGGGCGTGCTCCGGGACGTGGCTCTGGATGAAGAGCGTGCAGCGCTCGGGGTCCAGGCCGGCGGCGAGGAGCTGCGCGGCGGAGAGGCGGGTGTTCGCGCGGAGGTCCTTGGGATCCTGCGGCATGGTGATCGCGTGCAGGTCGACGACCATGTAGAAGGCGTCGTGCGTCTCCTGGAGGGCGACGTACTGGCGGATCGCTCCGAGGTAGTTCCCGAGGTGGAACGAACCGGAGGTGGGCTGGATGCCGGAGAGCGCGCGAGGACGATCAGAAGCCATGGGTCCATTCTCTCAGGTAACGGCGCGGTCTCGGGCCATGCTCCCGGACCCGGGGCCCGGTCGTCGGCGGGGGCCGGTGCCCGCCCCCGCCGACGACCGGGACGGGCCTAGGCCAGCGGGAGGCCGGGGGCCGGGTGGGCGGACAGGAGCTCCGCCACCTCCGCGCGGATCTTCGCCAGGGCCGGCTCGTCGGACGCGGACGCGGCGTCCACCGCGCGGGAGATCCAGTCGGCGACCGCCGGCATGTGCTCCGTGGTCAGCCCGCGGGAGGTCAGGGACGGCGTCCCGATGCGGATGCCCGACGGGTCGAACGGCTTGCGCGGGTCGAACGGGACCGTGTTGTAGTTCACCACGATGCCCGCGCGGTCCAGCGCCTTGGCCGCCACCTTGCCCGGCACCCCGCGCGAGGTGAGGTCCATCAGGATCAGGTGGTTGTCCGTGCCGCCCGAGACGAGGTCGAAGCCCCGCTCCAGCAGCGCCGCGGCCAGCGCCTTGGCGTTGGCGACGACCGCGTGGGCGTAGGCGGTGAAGGAGGGCTGGGCCGCCTCGTGCAGGGCCACCGCGATGCCCGCCGTCGTCTGGTTGTGCGGGCCGCCCTGGAGGCCGGGGAAGACCGCCTTGTCGATGGCCTTCGCGTGCTCCTCCGTGCACATCAGCATCGCGCCGCGCGGTCCGCGCAGGGTCTTGTGGGTCGTCGTGGAGACCACGTCGGCGTACGGGACCGGCGAGGGGTGGGCGCCGCCCGCGATGAGGCCCGCGATGTGGGCGACGTCCGCGACCAGGATCGAGCCCGCCTCCTTCGCGATCGAGGCGAAGGCCTCGAAGTCGATCGTGCGGGGCAGGGCGGTGCCGCCGCAGAAGAGGATCTTCGGGCGCTCCGCCAGGGCCAGGTCGCGCACCGCGTCGTAGTCGATCAGGCCGTCCTCGGCGCGCACGCCGTACTGGACGCCGCGGAACCAGGAGCCCGTCGCCGAGACGCCCCAGCCGTGCGTGAGGTGCCCGCCCATCGGCAGGGCCATGCCCATGACGGTGTCGCCGGGCTTCGCGAAGGCCAGGTAGACGGCCAGGTTCGCCGGGGATCCGGAGTAGGGCTGGACGTTCGCGTGCTCCGCGCCGAACAGGCCCTTGGCCCGCTCGACCGCCAGGGCCTCGATGCGGTCGATGTTCTGCTGGCCCTCGTAGTAGCGGCGGCCCGGGTAGCCCTCGCTGTACTTGTTCTGCAGGACCGTCCCGGAGGCCTCCAGGACCGCCGCGGAGACGTAGTTCTCGCTGGGGATCAGGCGCAGGGTCTCGGCCTGGAGGGTCTCCTCGGCGGAGACGAGCGAGGCGAGTTCGGGGTCGGTGGCGAGCAGGGCGGGCTGGCGGTGCGCGGTCATCGCGGCTCCTCCGGGGTCGATGTCGGTTCTCGTCCCCGCGAGGCCCAGGCGAGCGGCCCTGTCTGCGGTCGTGCGCGCACGACTCCCCCGGAGTTGGTTCCCCGTACGCCAGTCGCCGTGCGTACCGAACACCTTAGCGGGCGCGGCGCCCCGGAGGTTTCCGCGTCCACGATCCGAGCGACGATACAAAGGACGCCACCCATGTCACCCGCGTCACCAGCAGACGGACGATCGGAGATCCCGTGTCGAGAACAGCTGATGCCATCCGCTCCGCCGACGAGCACAGCGCGCACAACTACCACCCCCTCCCGGTCGTCGTGACTTCGGCGGAGGGCGCGTGGATGACCGACGTGGAGGGCCGGCGCTACCTCGACATGCTCGCCGGGTACTCGGCGCTCAACTTCGGCCACGGCAACCGGCGTCTGATCGACGCGGCCAAGGCCCAGCTGGAGCGGGTCACGCTCACCTCCCGGGCCTTCCACCACGACCGGTTCGCCGACTTCTGCACCGAACTCGCCGCGCTGTGCGGCAAGGAGGCGGTGCTGCCGATGAACACGGGCGCGGAGGCCGTGGAGACGGCGGTGAAGACGGCCCGCAAGTGGGGGTACGAGGTCAAGGGCGTCCCGGACGGACAGGCCAAGATCGTCGTCGCCGCGAACAACTTCCACGGCCGGACGACGACCATCGTGTCCTTCTCCACCGACCACGAGGCCCGCGACCACTACGGCCCCTACACCCCCGGCTTCGAGATCGTCCCGTACGGGGACCTCACCGCCCTCGACGCCGCCGTCACCGCCAACACCGTCGCCGTCCTGCTGGAGCCGATCCAGGGAGAGGCGGGCGTCCTGGTCCCGCCGGCCGGCTACCTGGCGGGCGTACGGGAGCTGACGCGCGAACGGAACGTGCTGTTCATGGCGGACGAGATCCAGTCGGGCCTGGGCCGCACCGGCCGGACCTTCGCGTGCGAGCACGAGGACGTCGTCCCGGACGTGTACGTCCTGGGGAAGGCCCTCGGGGGTGGCGTGGTGCCGGTGTCCGCCGTGGTCGCGGACCGCGACGTGCTCGGGGTGTTCCGGCCCGGGGAGCACGGCTCGACCTTCGGCGGGAACCCGCTCGCCTGCGCCGTCGCGCTGGAGGTGATCGCGATGCTGCGCACCGGCGAGTACCAGCAGCGGGCCGCCGAACTCGGCGACCACCTGCACCGCGAGCTGAACCTGCTGGCCGGCTCGGGCGCGGTGACCGCCGTCCGCGGGCGCGGGCTGTGGGCGGGCGTCGACATCGACCCGGCGCGCGGCACGGGCCGCGAGGTCTCCGAGAAGCTGATGGAGCGCGGGGTCCTGGTGAAGGACACGCACGGGTCGACGATCCGGATCGCGCCGCCGCTGGTCATCGCCAAGGAGGACCTGGACTGGGGTCTGGAGCAGTTGCGGGCGGTCCTCGCCGGCTGAGGCCCCGGGGGTGCCCGGCCGGGCACCCCCTCGTCCGCTAGAGGATGACGTGCGGCAGGAAGCGGGCGTACTCGTCGGTGACCGGGCCCGCCGACTCGCGGATGCCGAGGCCGGCCGCCTCCTCCTCGACCACCCACGCGCCGAGGACCACGCGGTTGCCGTCGAAGTCGGGCAGCGGGGCCAGCGCCTGGAAGACGTACGTCTCCCCGTCGGCCGCCGCGAAGGGCTCGCCGCCGGGCTCGTGGAGGGTGACCCCCGCGCCCTCGCGGCCCAGCAGGGGCTTGGCGGCGTAGCCGCAGGTGCCGGCCAGCTCGCGCGGGCCGTCGAGGTAGGCGGGCAGCAGGTTCGGGTGCTCGGGGAAGAGCTCCCACAGGATCGCCAGCAGGGCCTTGTTGGCCAGCAGCATCTTCCACAGGGGCTCGATCCAGGCGGTGGTGCCGGTGCCTCCGCCGTGGTCGTAGCTGTCGAGGACGTGCGGGCCGAACTCGTCCTCGACCAGCCACTCCCAGGGGTAGAGCTTGAAGCAGCCGCGGATGAAGCGGAGCTTCTCGTCCACGAACCGGCCGGCGAGGGCGTCCCAGCCGATGGTCTCCACCGACAGGGCGTGGGTCTCCAGCCCGGCCTGCTCGGCGGTCTCCTGGAGGTAGGCGACCGTCATCAGGTCCTCGCCGAGCTCGTCGGTCTCAGAGTGCGCGAAGTGCAGCGGGCCGGGCGGCAGCAGCTCGGCCTGCCGGCGCCAGGCGTCGACGAGCCGCTCGTGGAGGGAGTTCCACTGGTCGGCGCCGGGGAAGCGCTCCTCCATCCAGAACCACTGCGGGCTCGCGGCCTCCACCAGGGAGGTCGGGGTGTCGGCGTTGTACTCCAGCAGCTTGGCGGGGCTTGCGGAGCCGTCGTAGCGCAGGTCGAAGCGGCCGTAGAGGGAGGGCTGTTCGGCACGGCGCCGCCAGGACTCGGCGATGAGCGCGGCGACCTTCGGATCGGTGATGCCGAGGTCGGCGAAGCGGTCGTGCTCGACGATGTGGGCGGCCGCGGCCAGGCACATGGCGTGCAGTTCCTCGACGACGTTCTCCAGCGCCTCGACCTCGGGGAGGGAGAAGGAGTAGTAGGCGCTCTCGTCCCAGTAGGGGCGCAGGGAGTCGTCGGGGAAGCGGGTGAGGGGGTAGATCAGTCCCTGGTCCTCGACGGTCTTCTGCCAGTCGGGGCGGGGTTCGATGGTGTGCCGCTGCATGGGTGCCGTGCTCCGTCGTGTGCGCTCGTCCGCCGCCCGCTCAGCCGCCGGAGGAGCCGGAGTGGCTGCCGCCGCCGATGCCGCCGCGGGTGACGGCCGACTTGTCGAAGCTGCCGCCGGTCACCTTGCCGTTGCTGACGCTGCCGCCGTAGTAGTACGCCCCGCGGCCGCCGGTCTTGCACTCCTTGGCGTTGAGGTGGTCCAGCGTGGACCGGGACGCGCAGCGCTTGTCGGGCTCGCTGCTGCTGCCGCAGGCCACGAGGGTGGCGGCGAGCAGGCCCATGCCGCCGAGGGCGACCGCGCCGGAGCGCATGCGTCGTCGGTTGGTTTCGCTGGTGTCCATGGCGTGTTCCGCTCCCCCTGGGTGGCGTGGGCTGCCGACAGACTAGAGCGGGGGTGTCGGGCGAGGGAATCCGGCCACCGTCACACCCTTGTCACGGTGGGGGCCCTAGAGTCGGTTTCGTGCTGATCGGAATGGTTTGCGCGCTGGGCGCGGCGGTGTGCTTCGGTACGGCCTCGGTCCTCCAGGCGGTGGCGGCCCGCGCGGCGGCCCGGCCGGGGGACGGCTCGGGGGTGGACACCGCGCTGTTCCTGCGCGCGGTGCGGCAGTGGCGGTACCTGGCGGGGCTGGCGCTGGACGCGGTCGGATTCGTGCTCCAGATCATCGCCCTGCGGCACATCCCCATCTACGTGGTGGGGGCCGCGATGGCCGCGAGCCTGGCGGTGACGGCGGTGGTATCGGCGCGGCTGCTACGGGTGCGGCTGTCGCGGCTGGAGTGGTGTGCGGTGGGGGTGGTGAGCGCGGGGCTGCTGATGCTGGGGCTGGCCTCCGGCGAGGAGGGGGACGGGGTCGGCACGCTCGCGCTGAAGCTGGGGCTGCTGGCGGTGGCGGGGCTGGTGCTGCTGGTGGGCGCGGTGGCGGGGCGGCTGCCGGACGGCTCGCGCGCACTGGTGCTGGGCCTGGCGGCGGGGACGGGGTTCGGCGTGGTGGAGGTGGCGGTGCGGCTCGTGGACTCCGTCTCGCTGCGGGAGCTGCTCAACCCGGCGCTGTACGCGTTGCTGCTGGGCGGGGCGGCGGGGTTCCTGCTGCTCACCTCCGCCCTGCAGCGCGGTTCGGTGACGGCGGCGACGGC
Organism: Streptomyces sp. NPDC093801; assembly: GCF_040701585.1. NCBI lineage: Bacteria > Bacillati > Actinomycetota > Actinomycetes > Kitasatosporales > Streptomycetaceae > Streptomyces > Streptomyces sp. NPDC093801. The sequence continues at coordinate 130,862 of NZ_JBFBDP010000005.1, forward strand.
CGGGCTGGTGCTGGGCGAGACGGTGGGCCCGGCGGTGGTGGGGGTGGTGTGGCTCGGCGACCGGACGCGGGAGGGGCTGGAGTGGCTGGCGGTCCTGGGGTTCCTGGTGGCGGTGGCCGGATCCCTGGCCCTGGCCCGCTTCGGCGAACCGGAACCACAACCAACCCAACCCGGCTGAGCAACGCCCACCACACGGGGGCCACACCACGGGCCACGGGCCGCACGCAGGGCGCGGGCCGCGGAGGGCGCCGGGCCGGGCCGTGGGCTTACGGGAGGGTGGCCGTCAGGGCGGTCAGGGTGGGGGACCAGGCACTGTCCGTCGGGGTGCCGTAGCCGAGGACCAGTGCCTCGCGCTCCGGCATCTCCGTCTCCGGGTGCCGGTAGCGCGCCAGGCCCTCCACCGCCAGCCCCTGCCAGGCCGCGGCCTGGACGATCGACCGCTCCGTCCCCGCCGGGAGGTCCAGCACCGCGTGCAGTCCCGCCGCGATCCCGGAGACCGGTCCGCCGCCGAGCGCGGCCAGCAGCTCGTCGCGCCGGCGCCGGTAGCGCAGCCGCATCGCCCGCACGTGCCGGTCGTACGCGCCGGAGGTCATGAACTCCGCCAGCGTCAGCTGCTCCAGCGCGCTCGACATCCACTCCGCCCGGCCCTTCGCGTCCAGCACCTCCTCCAGCAGGCCGGGCGGGACCACCATCCAGCCCATCCGCAGCGCCGGGGCGAGGGACTTGCTGGCGGTGCCGAGGTAGACCACCCGGTCGGGGTCCAGGCCCTGGAGCGCGCCGACCGGCTGGCGGTCGTAGCGGAACTCCCCGTCGTAGTCGTCCTCCAGGATCAGCCCGCCCGTGGTCCGCGCCCAGTCCACCGCCGCCGCCCGGCGCTCGGGGGTGAGGGCCGCGCCGGTCGGGAACTGGTGCGCGGGCGTCAGCAGCACCGCGCCCACCCGGGGGCCGAGCCCGGCCAGGTCGGGGGTGCGGGCGCCGGCCCCGTCCACCCACAGCGGCCGGGTCCGCAGCCCGGCCCCGGTGAGCAGGTCCCGGTGCAGGTCCAGGCTGTAGCCCTCCACCGCCATCTCCCGTACCCGGCGGCCCCGCAGCACCCGCCCGAGCAGCTGGAGCGCGTGGGCGAAGCCGGCGCACAGCACGATCCGGTCCGGGTCCGCGTACACCCCGCGCGCCCGTGCCAGGTATCCGGCGAGCGCCTCCCGCAGTTCGATCCGGCCGCGCGCGTCGGCGGCGTAGCCGAAGGCCTCGTTCGGGGCGTCGGTCAGGGCCCGGCGGGCGGCCGCCAGCCAGGCGGCGCGCGGGAAGCCGCCCACGTCCGGGGAGCCGGGCACCAGGCTGTAGGCCGGGGAGCGCCGCGCGGGGCGGCGCACCGGGGCCGCCGGGCCCGGCGCGCGGCGCGGCCGGGCCCGTTCCGCGACCCGGGTACCGGAGCCCTGGCGGGCCGTCAGCCAGCCCTCGGCGACGAGCTCCGCGTAGGCCTCCGCGACCGTGTTGCGCGCGATGCCCAGGTCGGCGGCGAAGGTCCGGGAGGAGGGCAGCCGGGTCCCGGGCGCCAGCCGGCCGCTGCGCGCGGCCTCCCGCAGCGACTCGGTCAGGGCGGCCCGCAGGCCGCGCTCGCCCGCCGACAGCGCGGAGAGGTCCAGGTGCAGGTCGGCGCCGTAAGTGGCCCATGAGTCGGTCATGGATGTGGACCATATAGGCGGGCCGCCCGCTCCGTACGGTGGAGCCATGAGCAACGACACGAAGACCACCGGACTCGCCGAAGAGCACACCCCCCGCATGGAGCTGTTCAAGCTCGCCCCGGAGGCCTACAAGGCCGCCGTCGCCCTGGAGATCGCCTCGAAGAAGGGCCTGGACCCGGTCCTCGTCGAGCTCGTCAAGATCCGCGCCTCGCAGATCAACCACTGCGCGTTCTGCCTGGACATGCACACCAAGGACGCCCTCGCGGCGGGCGAGAGCGTCGAGCGCATCATCCAGCTCGCCGCCTGGGAGGAGTCGCGGCACTTCTACACGGAGAAGGAGCTGGCGGCGATCGAGCTGACCGAGGCCGTCACCGTGCTGACGGACGGCTTCGTCCCGGACGAGGTGTACGCGAGGGCCGCCGCGCACTTCGAGGAGGCCGAACTGGCCCAGCTGATCACCGTCATCGCCATGATCAACGTCTGGAACCGGATCGCCGTCACCACCCGGCTGTCCCCGGGGCACTACACCCCGGGCTCGCTCAAGCGCTGACCGGCCGGGCCCGCGGTCCGGCGGCACGCCGAAGCGCCCCGGCCGTGTTCGGCCGGGGCGCAAGGGGTGTTCGCTCCGCTCCGGCCGGAGGGGCGGGCCCTCCGGGCGGAGCGGGTGGATCAGATGAGGCCGAGCTCGCGGACCGCGTCGCGCTCCTCGACGAGCTCCGCCACGGACGCGTCGATGCGCGCACGGGAGAACTCGTTGATGTCCAGGCCCTGGACGATCTCGTACTTGCCGTCCTTGCAGGTGACGGGGAAGGAGGAGATCAGGCCCTCCGGGACGCCGTAGGAGCCGTCCGAGGGGATGCCCATGGAGGTCCAGTCACCGGCGGCGGTGCCGTTGACCCACGTGTGGACGTGGTCGATGGCGGCGTTGGCGGCGGAGGCGGCCGAGGACGCGCCACGGGCGTCGATGATGGCGGCGCCGCGCTTGGCGACGGTCGGGATGAAGGTCTCGGCGAGCCACTGCTCGTCGTTGACGACCTCGGCGGCGTTCTTGCCGGCGATCTCCGCGTGGAAGATGTCCGGGTACTGGGTCGCCGAGTGGTTGCCCCAGATGGTGAGGCGCTTGATGTCGGTGAGGTCGGCACCGGTGCGCTGCGCGAGCTGCGACAGGGCGCGGTTGTGGTCCAGGCGGGTCATCGCGGTGAAGCGCTCGGCCGGGACGTCCGGGGCGGCGGCCTGCGCGATGAGCGCGTTGGTGTTGGCCGGGTTGCCCACGACCAGGACCTTGATGTCGTCCGCGGCGTGCGCGTTGATCGCGGCACCCTGCGGCTTGAAGATGCCGCCGTTGGCGGAGAGCAGGTCACCGCGCTCCATGCCCTTGGTGCGCGGGCGGGCGCCCACGAGGAGGGCGACGTTGGCGCCGTCGAAGCCCTGGTTCGGGTCGTCGAAGATGTCGATGCCCTTGAGGAGCGGGAAGGCGCAGTCGTCGAGCTCCATGGCGGTGCCCTCGGCGGCCTTCATGCCCTGCGGGATCTCCAGGAGGCGGAGCTTGACCGGCACGTCCGCGCCGAGCAGGTGGCCGGACGCGATGCGGAAGAGCAGCGCGTAGCCGATCTGGCCGGCGGCGCCGGTCACGGTGACATTCACGGGAGTGCGGGTCATGGCCTTCTCCGTTAGACAGCTGGCGGTGGGGCGTCCCCGCCCCATGTGCTGGGTCCCAAGTACTGGGGAGGACGCCGCTTCCCTGTCCTGTGAATCTTGACGTGAAGAGACATCCGCGGTCAGGCTATCCGACCCGAGGGGTCCCGAACCCCCCGGCACCTGTGGTCCACGGCACACGACCCCCGGGTTCGAAGGTCCGAACGCACGCGCGACCTGTACTCCAGCCCCGAAATCCGTACGTTCCAGGCCTCTTCGAGGGCCCGGGCGCGCCGCGCCGCACGGGATCGTCCCGGCGGCGCGGCGGCCGACGCCCGGTCAGCGGACGGTGAAGCGGACCGCGGTCTCCAGGAACGGGATGTGCAGCCACGGCCTGGGCTCCATCACCAGCGCCAGCAGCGTGATCGCCACGCCCAGCAGCCCGTACGTGACCATGTCCGTGAAGCGGGAGCGCACCGCGAGCATGCCCACCGACGGCAGGACGCGCCGCAGCACCGCGGCCCCGATCAGGGCGATGCCGATGATGAGGCAGCCCACCCGCGGGTGCCCGACCGCCGTGGCCAACAGCCCGGCGGCGGTGGCGGCGAGGACGCTGAGCATCGGCCACTGGCGGGCGGGCGTGGACACCGCGCCGGGGATGGCGCGGCCCGCGCCCTCCGGGCGGGCGGTGTCCTGGGTGACGGCGGGGAACCGCCGGGACCGCGCCGCCGGCCGGGCGGGGGTGGAGGCCCCGGCCGCCGCCGGGGACCGGCCCGTCCCGGGACCGGACTTCGGGCGGGGTGCCGGCGGGTGCTCCGGTGCCCCGGCGCCCTGCGCCGGGGCACCGCCCGCGGCCGTGCCCTCGCCCGTGCCCGTGTCCTCGCCCGTGCCCGTGTCCTCGCCCGTACCGCTGCCGGTCCCGTCCGTACCGCTGGTCCCGCCGGCCCCGCTCGTGTCGTGCTCAGCCCGCACTGCCGGCCCGCTCCGCCGCCTCGACCACGTTCACCAGCAGCTGCGCCCGCGTCATCGGCCCGACGCCGCCCGGGTTCGGGGAGATCCAGCCCGCCACCTCGGCGACGCCCGGGTGGACGTCGCCGACGATCTTGCCGTTCTCGTCGCGGCTGACGCCGACGTCGAGGACGGCCGCGCCCGGCTTGACGTCCTCCGGCTTCACCAGGTGCGGAACGCCCGCCGCCGCGACGACGATGTCCGCCTGGCGCAGCAGCCCGGCGAGGTCGCGCGTACCGGTGTGGCACAGGGTCACGGTGGCGTTCTCGGACTTGCGGGTGAGCAGCAGCCCGATGGAGCGGCCCACGGTGATGCCCCGTCCGAGGACGACCACGTGCGCACCGTTGATCTCGACCCCGTGGTGGCGCAGCAGCTCGACGATCCCGTACGGGGTGCAGGGCAGCGGCCCCTGCACGCCGAGCACCAGCCGGCCGAGCGAGGTCGGGTGCAGGCCGTCGGCGTCCTTGGCCGGATCCATCAGCTCCAGGACCCGGTTGGTGTCGATGCCCTTGGGGAGCGGAAGTTGGACGATGTACCCGGTGCACTCCGGGTTCTCGTTCAGCTCGCGCACGACCGCCTCGATCTCCTCCTGGGAGGCCGTGGCGGGCAGTTCGCGGCGGATGGAGGTGATGCCCACCTCCGCGCAGTCCTTGTGCTTGCCGTTGACGTACCAGCGGCTGCCCGGGTCGTCGCCGACGAGCAGCGTGCCGAGGCCGGGGGTGATGCCCCGCTCCTTCAGCGCCGCCACGCGGGCGGTCAGTTCGGATTTGATCGCGGCCGCGGTGGCCTTGCCATCGAGAATCTGGGCGGTCATGGGGGCATCCTCCCGGATGGGGCGGCCCGGCTTCCAGTCGGGCGGTGGCCGGAACATGCTCTTCATTGCACTTGCACAACAAGTCTGGCCCGGCTTTGCAACCGGCTGGACAAGCCCGGTGCGGGCCCACGACGATGACGGGCAGCAAGACGATCGGAAAGAGTGCCGCGGGCAGTGCCGGGGGGCGTACCGCAGAAGCAAGTGTCCTCCAGCGTGCCGTGCGTCCCCGCACTTCACGGAGGAAACACCCAGATGAGCTTCGGCGATCCCAACAACCCCTACGGGCAGCAGCAGCCGCCGCAGGGCCAGCCCGGCTACGGCTACCCGCAGCAGGCCCCGCAGGGCGTCCCGCCGCAGGCCGGCTACGGCTACCCGCAGCAGGGCCAGCAGCCGTACGGCGTCCCTCCGCAGGCCCCCGGCACGCTGCAGGCCAACAACGGCTACATCAACGTCGCGGGCCTGGGCACCGTCCAGGTGGCCACGATGGGCCGCCGCTTCGGCGCCCGCGTGATCGACGGTCTGATCATCGGTGTCCTGTACTTCATCCTGAGCTCCGTGGTGTTCGCGGGCGCCTTCGGTGCGGCCAGCGACATCAAGGACTGCACGGGCATCGACCCGCTGTCCCCGCAGTACAGCACCTGCCTCAACGAGGCGTCGGCCCAGGCCGGCGAGGCCGCGGGCGGCATCTTCGCGGCCTTCTTCGGCGGTCTGCTCATCCTCGGTCTCGCCACCCTGCTCTACGAATGGCTGATGATCGCCTTCGTGGGCGCCACCGTCGGCAAGCTGGCCCTCGGTCTGAAGGTCGTCAAGGAGAACACGGGTCAGGTCCCGGGCATCGGCGGCGGCTTCATCCGCTGGATCATCCCGATGGTCGGCTCCGTCCTCTGCGGCATCGGCCAGCTCCTGGTCTACCTCTCCCCCTTCTTCGACAACTCGGGCAAGCTCCAGGGCTGGCACGACCGTGCCGCGGGCACGATCGTCGTCAAGAAGTAGGCAGCAGGCAGCAGGCACCGCTCACGGCGAAGGCCGCGTCCCGCACTGCGGGACGCGGCCTTCGCCGTCTGCCGGGCCGCTCAGTGGAAGAAGTGGCGGGTACCGGTGAAGTACATCGTCACGCCGGCCTTCTGCGCCGCCTCGACGACCTGCTCGTCACGGACCGAACCGCCCGGCTGCACGACGGCCTTGATGCCGGCGGCGGTCAGGATCTCCAGCCCGTCCGGGAACGGGAAGAAGGCGTCCGAGGCCGCGTACGAACCCTGGGCGCGCTCGGCGCCCGCCCGCTCGACCGCCAGCTTGGCCGAGTCGACGCGGTTGACCTGACCCATGCCGACGCCGACCGAGGCGCCGTCCTTGGCCAGCAGGATCGCGTTGGACTTGACGGCGCGGCAGGCCCGCCAGGCGAAGGCGAGCTCGGCGAGCTCCTCGGCGGACAGGGCGTCGCCGGTGGCCAGGGTCCAGTTCGCCGGGTCGTCGCCCTCCGCCTGGAAGACGTCGGAGTGCTGGAGCAGCACACCGCCGCTGACGGGCTTGAGGTCGCCCGGCTGGTGCGGGGTGCCGTCCACCTTCAGGACGCGGATGTTCTTCTTCTTGGCGAGGATCTCGACCGCGCCGTCCTCGTACGCCGGGGCGGCGATGACCTCGGTGAAGATCTCCGCGACCTGCTCGGCGAGCTCGACGGTCACCGGGCGGTTGACGGCGATGACGCCGCCGAACGCCGACAGCGGGTCGCAGGCGTGCGCCTTGCGGTGCGCCTCGGCGACGTCCGCGCCGACCGCGATGCCGCACGGGTTGGCGTGCTTGATGATCGCGACGCAGGGTCCTTCGTGGTCGTAGGCGGCGCGGCGGGCGGCCTCGGTGTCCACGTAGTTGTTGAAGGACATCTCCTTGCCGTGCAGCTGCTCGGCGTTGGCGAGCCCGCCCGGCTGGCCGTCGGTGTAGAGCGCGGCGGCCTGGTGCGGGTTCTCGCCGTAGCGCAGGGTCGACTTGCGCTCCCACGCGCCGGCCAGGAACTCGGGCAGCGCGCCCTCCTCGCCCTCCGGGGCGTACGCGTTCGTGAACCAGGACGCCACGGCCACGTCGTAGGCGGCGGTGTGCTGGAAGGCCTCGGCCGCGAGCCGCTTGCGGGCGGTGAGGTCGAAGCCGCCGCCCTGGGCCGCGGCGAGGACGTCGGCGTAGCGGGCCGGGCTGGTGACGACGGCGACCGACGGGTGGTTCTTGGCGGCGGCGCGGACCATCGACGGGCCGCCGATGTCGATCTGCTCGACGCACTCGTCGGGCGTGGCGCCGGAGGCGACGGTCTCCCGGAACGGGTACAGGTTGACGATCACCAGGTCGAAGGGCTCGACGCCCAGCTCGGCGAGCTGGCGCCGGTGGTCCTCCAGGCGCAGGTCGGCGAGGATGCCGGCGTGCACGCGCGGGTGGAGGGTCTTGACCCGGCCGTCGAGGCACTCGGGGAAGCCGGTCAGCTCCTCGACCTTGGTGACGGGCACGCCGGCCGCGGCGATCTTCGACGCGGTGGAGCCGGTCGAGACGAGCGCGACGCCCGCCTCGTGCAGGCCGCGGGCCAGGTCTTCCAGTCCCGTCTTGTCGTAGACACTGACGAGCGCACGCCGGATCGGCCGCTGGGTCGTAGCCGTCGTCGTTTCGTTGGCGGTCACTGGATTGTTACCTTTCGTCCCTCAATGCGGTAGCCGTGCCGGGCCAGGCGCCCCACGACGTCGACGAGCAGCTGGCGCTCGACTTCCTTGATGCGCTCATGGAGCGCGGCTTCGTCCTCCCCGTCGCGGACCTCGACGACACCCTGGGCGATGATCGGACCCGTGTCCACGCCGCTGTCCACGAAGTGGACCGTGCAGCCGGTGACCTTCGCCCCGTACGCGAGGGCGTCCCGCACCCCGTGCGCGCCGGGGAACGCCGGGAGGAGGGCGGGGTGGGTGTTGACGAACCGGCCGCCGAAGCGGTCGATGAAGCTCTTGCCGACGATCTTCATGAACCCTGCGGAGACCACGAGGTCCGGCGCGTACGCGTCGGTGGCCTCGGTGAGGGCGGCGTCCCACTCCTCACGGCTCCCGTAGGCCTTGACCGGGCACACGAAGGTCGGGATCCCCGCCTTCTCGGCCCGTTCCAGACCGGCGATGTTCTCGCGGTCGGCCCCGACGGCGACGACCTCTGCCCCGAAACCCTCGGCTCCGCCGGGGTGGGCGTCGATGGCGTCGAGCAGGGCCTGGAGGTTGGTGCCGGAGCCGGAAACCAGCACGACCAGGCGGGAGGCGGCCATGGGAGGCCCTTTCTCACAGGATTTGCGACGTTGGTCTTGTGTGGTCATACGAAACTTCGGGGTACCGATATACGGGGAACCATACGAAGCCACCGACCGCCTGCAACGATACCGGCACACGGGACCGCCCCCGAGGGACGGGGGGACGGGCGGGCGGTAGCGTCTGGTGTACAAGCCGTACGACCCGGCGCGCACCGGGTGCGCGACGTCCACGACACAGGGGAAGTAAGCCACTCGATGCCGGACCGCCGTCAGCCCGACCCCTCCACCGACGACAACCCCTTCGCGGCGCCCCCGGAGGGCCGGCCCGACCAGCCGTGGCAGCCCCGGCAGCCCCAGGGCCCGCACGGCGGCGGCCCGTCCGGCCCCGGCCCCGACCCCGGCTCGGAGCCCGGCGGGCCTGCCCGCTGGGACCCGATGGACCCGGTCCAGCGGCGTGCGCGGTACGCGATGCTGGCGGGCATGTGGGGGTTCTTCTTCGGGATCTTCGGCATCCCGTCGGTGGGGCTGCTGCTCGGGGCGCTGGCGATGTACTGGGGGATCAGCGCGCTGCGCGGCCGCCCCGCGACCCCGGCCGACCCGACGAAGGGCACCCCGGCCCAGCCGGGCGGCCTGTCCGCCCTCGGCCCGGCGGCCCGGCCGCAGCGGGCGGCGGCGGTCAGCGGACTGGTCTCGGCGACGCTGGCCCTGCTGCTGGCCGGCACCTCGTACGGGCTGCAGCTGGCGTACAAGGACTTCTACGTCTGCCGCGACGACGCGCTGACGCAGACGGCGGAACTCCAGTGCAACGACCTCCTCCCGGACAACGTGATCGGCAACGTCCTCAAGGTCCAGCGCTGACCTTCCCCGCTCCGGGGCGGAGCCCCGGACCCCGTTGAGCGAACGCCGCGCGGGCCGGATCCCGCGCAGCGCGATTCCAGCCCCGCCGGGGTGTGAGGCGCTGGAGGGACGCCGGCGGCAGCCGGGGGAGGGTCTGGGGGCGGAGCCCCCTGGAAACGGTGGAAGGGCGGGGCGGGGGAGACGGCTCCGCGCAGCGGCCCCCCGACTCCGCTCAGCCCTCCGGCCGCCGCCGCGCCAGCACCCGCGCCCCCACCACCCCCGGCAGCAACGGCCCTGCCTCCACCGCGCCCTGATCCACCGCCACGTCCGCCACTGGCGCAACCTCCGCCACCGGCACGGCAACCTCGGCAGCGGGAGCCCCGGCGCCCGGGGCCTCCGCACCCGGGGCCTCCACACCCGGAGCCTCGGCAGCCGCAGCCTCCGCAGCCGGGCCCTCGACAGCCGGAGCCTCGGCAGCCGGGGCCTCGGCAGGAGCCGGAGCCGCCGGCTCCGGAGCCGGCGGAACCCCGCCCGCGGGAGCGACGATCGGCAACGCCGCCTCCCGCAGCGCCGCCCACCGCAGCTCCCGCACCCCCGGGGCGTGCCACGCGTCCCCGCCCCCCGCATCCCCGGCGGAGCCCACCGGCCGGTTCCGGAACCCGTGCACCCCCACCGCCACCGGCACCGCCAGCACCACCACCCACCCCGCCGCGGCCGCACCCACCGCCCACCACACCGGCCCGAAGGCCGCCAGCGCCCGCGTCCCCAGCGACCCCGCCGACGCCGCCGCCAGGCCCGCCATCGCGAGCCCGCACACCACCGCCCCCAGCGCGGCCGTCAGCGCGGTCTCCCCGTACGAGACCTCCCGCGCCCGCCGCACCGCGAACCAGCCCACCACCAGCCCCGCCGCCACCGGCAGCCCGGCCGTCGCCCACGTCAGCGGTGTCCCCGCACCCTCCGGTGGAAGCGCCGCCAGCAGCGGGAACCTCGGCAGCGCCGCCGCCCCCTGGAACCCGAGCGGTGTCGCCGTCGCCCCGGTACCCACCGCGAACCCGGGCCCCAGCCCGTACGCCGCCCCCCACACCACCGCGTTCGGCACCAGCGTCACCGCCAGCAGCAGCACCGCGAACCGGCCCGACCACACCCCGGTCAGCGTCAGGAACGAGGACTGCACCTCCCCCGCGTGCCACACCAGCGACGCCCCGACCAGCACCGTCCCGCCGCCCAGCAGGACGAGCACGCCGGCCGCCCCCGACCGCAGCGCCAGCGCGTACCGCGGACGGGCCACCGCCCGCCGCACGCCCCCGGGGATCCAGCCCGGCAGCGGCCCCGCCGGCCGGCCCTTCACCGCCCACACCCCGCCCGCCGCGGCGCACACGGCCACGAGCGGCAGGTGCCAGGCGGCGCTGAGCGGGTCCGCCGGCATCGGCCCGCCGGCCGCGTAGACGGTGGCGAGCGCGCCCACCCCCAGGTAGCCGCAGAGCACGGCGGAGAACACCGCGCTCGCCGGCAGCACCTCCTCCGCCTCCGCCTCCGCCCCCACGCCGACTCCCACGCCGACCCCGGACGCGCTGCCCAGCCGGGCCGCCCGCCGCATCAGCAGCACGGGCAGCGCCACCAGCAGCAGCGGGGTCACGCCGACGGGGGCGGGCACCCCCGAGAGGGTGTCGTAGCGGACGAGTTCGGTCCCGTGGGCCATCAGCCACAGCCCGGCGGCGAGGTGCAGCGCCCCGCCGGGGCCGCTGTCCGGGTAGGGGGAGCTGATCCACAGCACGATCACGAGCACGGCCAGGAAGCCGAGCCCCAGTCCGGCGGCCACGGCGCCGCCCAGCACGCAGGCCGCGGCGGCCGGCGAACGGCGCGGCGCCCGGGCCTGCGGGGCAGCCGGCAACGGGGCCCCGCGTTCGATCACTTGGGTCACCCCGTCATGGTGCCAACGACACGCGCTATGGGTGGGTAACAGGCGTTTGTCCGTTGTGTCGCCCAATATACGTTTATGTACTTTATCGCCCAGTGCTGTGCTGCCAGGTCGCGGGGAGTGTGACATGACACCGGACGTCGATGCGGGCTCCGGCTCGGAGCGGGGCCTGCCGCCCCCCAAGGAGCGCCGCCGGCTGCGCGAGTCGGGCGAACTGACGCACGAACAGGTCGCGACGGAGCTGGGGGTCACCGCCGGCACCGTCCGCTCGTGGGAGACGGGCCGTACGGAGCCGGGCGCCCGGACGCGCGACGCGTACGCGGCCCTCCTCGACCGCCTCGCGCGCGCGGGCACGGGCCGGTCCGCCGGCCCGAACACCCGCCCGGGACGGGCCGCGAAACGCGCCCCGAAGCCCCCCTCCGCCCCGCCCCGCCCCGCGACCCCCCACCCCTCCCCCGCGCACCCGGCACCCGTCCGCGCCGCCGCACCGGAACCCGTCCCGGCGGCACCCCCCGCGCCGCCCCGCACCGAGGCGCCGGACGCCTGCGCCCCGCAACCCCTTCCCCCGCACACCCCGCCGGAGCCCCCCGCGCCGTCCCCCACCGCCGCGCCGGACGCCTGCGCCCCGCAACCCCTTCCCCCGCACACCCCGCCGGAGCCCCCCGCGCCGTCCCCCACCGTCCCCGCCGCCCCTGCGGCGGGCCCCGCCGTGACGGGCGGCGCGGCACCGGACGGCGGGCCGGAGCCGTCCGCACCGGACGGGGTGCCGGAGCGCACCGCGCCGGACGGGGTGCCGGAACACGCCGCGCCGGACGCCGTCCCGGAACACGCCGCCGCGCCCCCCGCACCCCCGCCGCCGCCCGCCGCCCAACCCCCCGGCCCCGCCCCCGCGGCCGGGCCGGAGCCCGGCGTACCGGCGCCCGCCCGGCCCCCGCGGCCGACGCGGCCCGCCGAGGCCTTCGACTCCCTCTACGCGTACTCCGCCCCCGCCCTGGTCCGCCAGGTCTACCTGCTGACGGGCCGTCGCTCCCTCGCGCAGGAGTCCGTGGAGCGGGCGTTCCGTCAGGCCTGGGCGCAGTGGCCCGAGGTGGCCACCGACCCCGACCCCGTCGGCTGGGTCCGCGCCGCCGCGTACGAGTACGCGCTCTCCCCCTGGCGGCGGCTCCGGCGCGCCCACCGGACCCTCGGCCGACCGGACAAGGCCCCGGCCGACCCCAACGACCGCATCCTGCTCGGGGCCCTGCTCGCCCTGCCGCCCGCGCACCGGCGGACCGTGCTGCTCTACGACGGCGTCGGCCTCGACCTGCCCGACACCGCCGCGGAGACCGAGGCCAGCACCCCCACCACCGGCAACCGCCTGCTGCGCGCCCACGCGGACCTCGCCGCCCGGCTCCCCGGACTGGCCGGCGTACCCCCGGAGGAGCAGTCGGCCGTGCTGCGCGCCTGGCTCGGCGCGGTGCGGCCCGCCGTGCCGCTGGACCCGCCCCCGGCGGCCACCGTCCGCACGGTCAGCGAGCTCCGCGCCCGCCGCTGGGCGCGGGCCGCGCTCGTCCTGACCGCGGTGATCGCCGTCGCGACCGGGTACACCACCGTCACCGCGCCGGACCACTACGTGGCGCCGGTCGCGCCCGGCACCGGCGTCTCCGGGGTGCCGCCGCTCGCCGGCCCGCCGCGGCTGACCGAGACGAGCCGGGCCCTCCAGGACAAGCTCCGCGCCGCGCCGGCCGCCGGCCCCCACCGCCTCCACCCCGCGCTGGAATGAGCGGGCGGGACGACGGAACGCGAAAAGGGCGTGGCCCGCACCCCGGAGGGTGCGGGCCACGCCCGTACAGCCGTGCGCCCGAAGCTACCGCTTACTTCGCTTCGAGGATCTCGCGCGCCAGCTTGGCGGTCTCGGTCGGGGTCTTGCCGACCTTGACGCCCGCGGCCTCGAGGGCCTCCTTCTTGGCCTGCGCGGTGCCGGAGGAGCCGGAGACGATGGCGCCGGCGTGGCCCATGGTCTTGCCCTCGGGGGCGGTGAAGCCCGCGACGTAGCCGACGACCGGCTTGGTGACGTTCTTCGCGATGAAGTCCGCCGCACGCTCCTCGGCGTCGCCGCCGATCTCGCCGATCATGACGATGAGCTCGGTCTCCGGGTCGGCCTCGAAGGCCTCCAGGGCGTCGATGTGCGTGGTGCCGATGACCGGGTCGCCACCGATGCCGACGGCGGAGGTGAAGCCGATGTCGCGCAGCTCGTACATCATCTGGTAGGTCAGCGTGCCGGACTTGGACACGAGACCGATCTTGCCGGGCTTGGTGATGTCGCCCGGGATGATGCCGGCGTTGGACTGGCCGGGGGTGATCAGACCCGGGCAGTTCGGGCCGATGATGCGGGTCTTGTTGCCCTTGGCGGTCGCGTACGCCCAGAAGGCGGCGGAGTCGTGCACCGCGATGCCCTCGGTGATGACGACGGCCAGCGGGATCTCGGCGTCGATGGCCTCGACGACGGCGGCCTTGGCGAAGGCCGGCGGGACGAAGAGGACGGAGACGTTGGCGCCCGTCTTCTCCATCGCCTCGGCGACGGAGCCGAAGACCGGGACCTCGGTGCCGTCGAAGTCGACGGACGTGCCGGCCTTGCGCGGGTTCACGCCACCGACGATGTTCGTGCCGTCAGCCAGCATCAGCTTGGTGTGCTTCATGCCCGTGGCACCGGTCATGCCCTGGACGATGACCTTGCTGTCCTTGTTGAGGAAGATAGCCATGTGAGTCTGTGACCTCTGCCCTTACTTCGCAGCCGCGAGCTCGGCGGCCTTGTCGGCCGCACCGTCCATGGTGTCCACGCGCTGCACCAGCGGGTGGTTGGCGTCCGAGAGGATCTTGCGACCCAGCTCGGCGTTGTTGCCGTCGAGGCGGACGACCAGCGGCTTGGTGACCGCCTCGCCCCGGTCCTCGAGCAGCTGCAGCGCCTGGACGATGCCGTTGGCGACCTCGTCACACGCGGTGATGCCACCGAAGACGTTGACGAACACGGACTTGACGTCCGGGTCGCCGAGGATGATCTCGAGGCCGTTGGCCATGACGGCGGCGGAGGCGCCACCGCCGATGTCGAGGAAGTTGGCGGGCTTCACGCCGCCGTGGTTCTCACCGGCGTACGCGACGACGTCGAGGGTGCTCATGACCAGACCCGCGCCGTTGCCGATGATGCCGACCTCGCCGTCGAGCTTGACGTAGTTGAGGCCCTTCTCCTTGGCGGCGGCCTCGAGCGGGTTCGCGGCCGCGTGGTCCACGAACTCCTCGTGACCGGGCTGGCGGAACTCGGCGTTCTCGTCCAGGGAGACCTTGCCGTCGAGGGCGATGACCTCGCCGGAGGCGACCTTCGCGAGCGGGTTGACCTCGACGAGGAGCGCGTCCTCGGCGATGAAGGTCTGCCACAGGGTCACGAGGACCTCGGCGACCTTCTCGGCGACCTCGGCCGGGAACTTCGCCAGGGCGACGATCTCGCGGGCCTTCTCGATCGTGACGCCCTCGTTGGCGTTGACCGGGACCTTCGCGAGCTTCTCGGGGGTCTCCTCGGCGACCTGCTCGATGTCCATGCCGCCGGCGACCGAGGCCATGGCCAGGAAGGTGCGGTTGGTGCGGTCGAGCAGGTAGGAGACGTAGTACTCCTCGACGATCTCGGGAGCGGTCTCCGCGATCATCACCTTGTGGACCGTGTGGCCCTTGATGTCCATGCCCAGGATGTCCGTCGCGCGGGCGACGGCCTCGTCCGGGGTGGCGGCGAGCTTGACGCCGCCGGCCTTGCCGCGGCCGCCGACCTTCACCTGGGCCTTGACGACCGACTTGCCGCCCAGCTTCTCGGTGGCCTCGCGAGCCGCCTCAGGCGTGTCGATCACTTCACCGGCCAGCACCGGTACACCGTGCTTGGCGAAGAGGTCCCTCGCCTGGTACTCGAACAGGTCCACGCGCGTCCGTCCCTTGTCTTCAAAGATTCGCAGTGATTCGCGGTTTGTCTGCTATCTGCGTGGGCGTGCCGCGGAGGGCAACGTGACGGCGCTGTCACTGGGTAGGCGCACACGGTGACCGTGGACGCGGCATGTCCGTCTCGCAGGTTATCCCCGTGGGCCGTAGGACCCTAAATCACAGATCACACCTGAGCGGTGATACCTGTCACAGATCGCCTCACCGCGGAACTGCATGTTCGTGTGATCCGCCGATTCGCCGCCGGGCCGCGCGGGACCCGCCGGCGGGGGCTCGCGGCGGCTCACGGCACGGGCAGGGGGCGCTTCTCCAGGGCGGCCGCCATCACCTCCGGGAACAGGTCGGGCGTGCAGGCGAAGGCCGGGGCGCCGAGTGCGGCGAGGGCCGCGGCGTGCTCGCGGTCGTAGGCGGGGGCGCCCTCGTCGGACAGTGCGAGCAGGGCCACGAACTCCACGCCGGCCGCCTTCATCGCGGCGACCCGCTTGAGCATCTCGTCGCGTATCCCGCCCTCGTAGAGATCACTGATCAGGACGACGACCGTGTCGGCAGGACGGGTGATCCTCGACTGGCAGTAGGCCAGGGCCCGGTTGATGTCGGTGCCGCCGCCGAGCTGGGTGCCGAAGAGGACGTCGACCGGATCGTCGAGCTGCTCGGTCAGGTCGGCCACCGCCGTGTCGAACACGACCAGACGGGTGGCGATCGACCGCATCGAGGCCAGGACCGCCCCGAACACGGAGGCGTGGACGACCGAGGCCGCCATCGATCCCGACTGGTCGATGCAGAGGACCACCTCCTTCCTGACCGCCCGGGCGGTCCTGCCGTGGCCGACGAGCCGCTCGGGCACGACGGTGCGGTGCTCCGGGAGGTAGTTCTTGAGGTTCGCGCGGATCGTCCGGTCCCAGTCGACGTCCCGGTGGCGGGGACGGCTGATCCGGGCCGAGCGGTCGAGCGCGCCGGTGAGGGTGGCCCGGGTCCGGGCCGCGAGGCGCTCCTCCAGCTGCTCGACCACCCTGCGGACCACGGCCCGCGCCGTCTCCTTCGTCGTGTCGGGCATGGCCTTGTTCAGCGACAGCAGGGTGCCGACCAGGTGCACGTCCGGTTCGACGGCCTCCAGCATCTCCGGCTCCAGCAGCAGCGCGGACAGGCCGAGCCGCTCGATGGCGTCCCGCTGCATGACCTGGACGACCGGGCCGGGGAAGTAGGTGCGGATGTCACCGAGCCAGCGCGCCACCCGCGGGGCGGACCCGCCGAGCCCCGCCGTCCGCTCCCCCTGCCCCTTGCCGTCGCCGCCTCCGTAGAGCGCCGCCAGCGCCGCGTCCATCGCGGCGTCCGACCCGCCCAGCACCCGCGCCGTCCCGTCGCCCTCGCCCCCGCCGAGCACCATCCGCCACCGCCGCAGCCGCTCGCCCCCGGCGGTTTCCGTACCGGTCTCCGTCATCTCCCGATCCCCCTCGCTGCGTTGCCGTACGTACGGGGCCGCGCCCCTCTGTGCCGCTGCGCGGGCCGTCCCCCCGCCGCGCCCTCCAGCCGTTCTCCGGGGCTCCGCCCCGGACCCCGGTCGGGGCGCTGGCGCCCCCGGTGCACTCGAACGCCGCGCGGGCTGCCCACGGCCCCGGCGCCGCCCGGTCGGGGCGGGGGCGGTCATGCCGCTCCGAGGAGGAGGCGGGTCACCTCCGCCGCCGCGTCCGCGCGGGCCGGGTCCAGGTCCGGGGCGAAGCCCTCGGGGGCCGCCCCGGCGCCGACGGGCGTCCGCCGCGTGCCCGGACCGCGGCGGGCCAGTTCGCCCAGGGTCCGCCTCACCCCCGGTTCGTACGCCCCGAACGTCCGCCGCAGCAGCGGCAGTACGTCGACGAAGGCGCGCTCCGGGACCGCCACCAGCCAGGCGTCGACCAGGCCCAGCAGCCGCTCGTCGTGGACCAGCAGCGTGCCGCCGCCGGAGCCGCCGCCCGCGAACCCCTCGATCCAGCCCGCCGCGTCGGCCGGCGGGGCCGCCGGGGACAGGGCGAGGCCCATCAGCCGGGCCGTCTCCCCGGGCGGGAGCCGCCCGTCGTCCAGCAGCAGCCGCACGGCCCGGCCGCGTATCAGCCCGGGGACGGCGTCCCGTCCGGCCAGCTTGTGCAGGACGGCCGACCAGCGCTTCCGCAGCCCCTCCCCCGCGTCGGCCAGCAGGGCGACCGCCCCGTGCACCCCGTCCAGGTGGCCCCGCAGCTCCGCCGCCCCGTCGGCGTCGAGCCCGGCCGCGCAGGCCGGCGGCAGGGCCACGCAGATCCGCTCGGCCAGCCCGGCGGCGACCGCGGCGAGCGCCGCCGCGTCCGTACCGCGTACGTCGCCGTACCGCAGCGAGCGGGCCAGCGCGGGCAGCGCCCCGGCGAGCCGCACCACGTCGGTGTCCAGCGCCGCCAGGTCGGCCAGCGCCCGCAGGACGGCGGGCAGCGCCTCCGACAACCCGGCCAGCAGGCACCGCTCGGCCAGCGCCGTGACCTCCCCCAGGTCCCCGGCCCGCGCCGCCTGGGCCTCCGCCCTGGCGGTGGCCGCCCCCGGGACGGTGGTGCCCCAGATCCCGGCCTCGGCGACCCGCACCGACAGCTCCGGCTCCCAGCGCAGCCGCCAGGTCTCCCGGAAGGTGCCCGTCCCGCCCCGGGAGGCGGTGGGCACGCCCCAGTCGACCCCGAGCATCCGCAGCCGGTGCAGCAGCAGGGACTTGGCCGCGTCCGCGTCCTTGCGCAGGTCCAGCTCCAGCTCCCGCTCCCGGGCCTCCGCCTTGAGCCGCAGCGAGCGCTGCCGTCGCGCGAGGTCCCGCTGGAGCGGTACGGCGGGCGCCGCGTCCGGGACCTCCCCGAGCACGTCCCCGACGACGAGCCGGTCCTCGACCAGCGCGAGCGGCACGTCGGAGCCGTCGCACATCACGGCCCGCGCCGCCTCCAGGGTCTCGGCGAGCCCGGCCACCGGCCGGCCCCGGACGGCGGCCAGGGCCTCGGCCAGCCGCACCGCCTCGATGACGTGCGCGGGGGAGACCTGCCGGTCCTCCTCCCGGAGCAGCCCGGCCACCCGGGTCAGCCACCGCTCCACCGGCCGGTCGCGGGCCGCGAAGAGGTGCGCGTACCAGCCGGGCGAGGTGACGCCCGCGCCGTATCCGCCGGCCCGGGCGAGCCTGCGGTGGGTCCAGGGCACCCAGGTGGTCTCCACCTTGGTCCGGGGCAGGCCGGCGAGCAGCGCCCGGTCCGCGGAGACGGTCGTCCTCGCGCGCAGTGCCGGGACGTGCCAGGCGCCGCAGACCACCGCGTAGTCCTCGCCGAACTCCCGGCGGGCGGCCCGCATCCGCTGCCGCATGTGGGCCTCGCGGACCAGGTCGCGGGGCCGGCTGCCGTCCCCGTAGGTCTCGCGCAGGGCCCCCATGGCCTCCGCGAGGGCCTCGAAGGGGGCCAGCGGGTCCCGTACCGCCCCGCCGCCCCGGTGCTCGACCACGTCCTCCCACCAGAGCTCCGGGTCCTCGTACCCGGCGGTCTCCGCGAGCACGGCGAGCGGATCCACCGGCAGCCCGCCGGCCGCACGCGCTCCCGGCGCTCCGGTCCCGGGCTCCTCGGCGCCCTCCTCCCCGGGCGCGGCCAGCGCATGGGCGGCGGGCAGGTCGATGAAGCGGACCGGAACGTCCCGGGCCTGGGCCCAGCGGAGGGCGACCCACTCCGGCGAGAACTCCGCCAGCGGCCAGAACGCGGCCCGGCCCGGATCGTCCGCCGCGTGGGCGAGGAGGGCGACGGGCGGGCGCATCCCCGGCTCGGCGGCCAGGGCGAGCAGCGCGTCCCCCTCGGGCGGCCCCTCGATCAGCACGGCCCGCGGCCGCGCCCGGTCCAGCGCGGCGCGCACCGCCCGGGCCGAGCCCGGACCGTGGTGGCGGACGCCGAGCAGCAGCGGCCCGGCGGCTCCCGGGCTCATGCCGTCACCTCCCGGCAGGCGCGGTAGAAGTCCTTCCAGCCCTCGCGCTCGCGGACGACCGTCTCCAGGTACTCCTGCCAGACGACCCGGTCGGCGGCCGGGTCGCGGACGACGGCGCCCAGGATCCCCGCGGCCACGTCGGAGGGGCGCAGGACGCCGTCCCCGAAGTGCGCCGCGAGGGCGAGTCCTCCGGTGACCACGGAGATGGCCTCGGCGGTGGACAGGGTGCCGCTGGGCGACTTCACCCTGGTGCGGCCGTCGTCGGTGATCCCGTCGCGCAGCTCGCGGAAGACGGTGACGACCCGGCGGATCTCCTCCAGCCCCTCGGGGACGGCCGGCAGGTCCAGGGCGCGTCCCATCTGGTCCACGCGGCGGGCGACGATGTCGACCTCGGCGTCGGCGGTGGCCGGCAGCGGCAGGACGACCGTGTTGAAGCGGCGGCGCAGGGCGCCGGACAGCTCGTTGACCCCGCGGTCGCGGTCGTTGGCCGTGGCGATGAGGTTGAAGCCGCGCACGGCCTGGACCTCCTCGCCGAGCTCCGGTATCGGGAGGGTCTTCTCGGACAGGACGGTGATGAGGGTGTCCTGGACGTCGGCGGGGATGCGGGTGAGCTCCTCGACGCGGGCGGTCATGCCCTGCGCCATGGCCCGCATGACGGGGCTGGGTACGAGGGCCTCGCGGCTGGGGCCGTCGGCGAGGAGGCGGGCGTAGTTCCAGCCGTAGCGGACGGCCTCCTCGGGGGTGCCGGCCGTGCCCTGGACGAGCAGGGTGGAGTCGCCGCTGACGGCGGCGGCCAGGTGCTCGGAGACCCAGGTCTTGGCGGTGCCCGGGACGCCGAGCAGGAGGAGGGCGCGGTCGGTGGCGAGGGTGGTGACGGCGACCTCGACGATCCGGCGCGGGCCGACGTACTTGGGCGTGACGACCGTGCCGTCGGCGAGCGTTCCGCCCTGGAGGTAGGTGGCCACGGCCCACGGGGAGAGCTTCCAGCGGGCCGGGCGGGGCCGGTCGTCGGCGACTTCGAGGGCTTTCAGTTCGTGCGCGAAGGCGTCCTCGGCATGCGGTCGCAGTGCCTCGGTGCCGGTGCCGTTCCCGTGCGTGCTCATGGTCCCCCTCCGGTGCTCCGCAGCCGCTCCCGACTGCTGGATCCACCGTGCACCATGGCACTGACAACACCCCTCCCCCGAGGCGTTGTTGCAGGTCAGAGCGATTGTCAGTGGGGGTCTCTACGGTGGTTCCCATGACTGAGCAGGGGGTCCGCTGGACGGCGGAACAGGTACTGGCTCTGGCTCCTGACGATGCATCACGGAAGGCGGGGGGCGGGCTCGGAGGGGCGGGTCCGTGGTCGTGTACCGGAGATTCCGCTTCCGGTGTGGTGTGGGGGTCGTGCAAGGGCAGCGGCCGTACGCCGTACCGGACGGTCGTCGACCTGGCGGGCCCCGCCTACACGTGCTCCTGCCCGAGCCGGAAGTTCCCGTGCAAGCACGCGCTGGGACTGCTGCTGCTCTGGTCGGCGCAGGGTCTGGGCGATCCGGCCGAGGCCCCGGACTGGGCGGCGGCCTGGCTGGCGGAGCGGGCGGCGAAGGCCGCGCGGCCGGCGGCCGGACCGGCCGACGCCGAGGCGGCCCGCAAGCGGGCCGAGCGGCGCGCCGAGCGGGTCGGCGCGGGCGTCGCCGAACTGGAGCGGCGGCTCGTGGACCTGCTGCGCGGCGGGATCGCCGGGCAGGCGCAGGCGGGCTACGCGCCCTGGGAGGAGACGGCCGCCCGGATGGTCGACGCCCAGGCCCCCGGACTGGCCTCGCGGGTACGGGAGTTGGGGACAATACCCGGTTGCGGCCCCGGCTGGCCCGCCAGGATGCTTGAGGAGTTCGCGCTGCTGCACCTGCTGGACCGGGCCTGGACGGGGGTGTCCGGACTGCCGGAGCCGCTGGCCGCGACCGTCCGGAACCGGGTGGGGCTGCCGTCCTCGGCGGAGGGGGAGACCGTCCGGGACCGCTGGCTCGTACTCGCGCAGTACGACTCGGTGTCCCCGGACGGGCGCCTCACCACCCGCCGGACATGGCTGCGCGGGCTGGAGAGCGGACGGCCGGCGCTGGTGCTGGACTTCGGGCCGCCCGGGCGGGCGCCGGGGCTGGCACTGCCCGTCGGACTGGCGCTGGAGGCGGAAGCCCGCTTCCGGCCCGGGACGGCGGGGCTGCGGGCGGACCTGGGGGACCGTACCGCGGCCGCGGCGGACGCCCGGGCTCCGGCCGGGGTGGGCACCGGTGAGGCCCTGGAAGCCTACGGGGCCGCGCTGCGGGAGGACCCGTGGCTGGAGTCCTGGCCGGTGGTCCTGGGCCCGGTGATCCCGATACCGGGTGAGGCGGGCGACGGGGCCTGGCAGCTCGCGGACGCGGAGGGGGAGTGCGCGCTGCCGGTGGCACCCGGCGGGGGCCGTTCGCGGTCCGCGCTGTGGCAGCTGGCCGCCCTCTCGGGCGGCGGCCCGGTCACGGTGTTCGGCGAGTGCGGCCACCGCGGCTTCACCCCGCTGACGGCCTGGCAGCCCGGCTCGCCCGAGCCGGTGCCGCTGATCTGAGGCAGAGCGCGACCAACCGAAGAAACGCAGGGGGCCTGGGGGGATCCATGCCGTCTCGCAGACCGACATGGAGGACGCGGAGGCGCGGGGGCGCCGACGCGCGGACGAGGAGCCGGGGGGCTTTCATGAACGACAACCACGCCAGCTGACCAGGGTCGTGCGGCAGGTCCGGGGGCCGGTCCCGCGGAGGGGGCGGGACCGGCCCCCGGGCCACCGGCACGACGGACCACCGACCACCGACCACCGACCACCGACGACCACGACCGACGACCGACGACCGACGACCGACGACCGACGGGGAACGATCAGGGAGGGGCCCGATGGGCAAGGCCGACGACGGATATGCGGACGGGGACTGGGAGGAGCTGGTCACCGCCGCGCTGTTGGGCACCGAGAGGCGGGGCGGCACACCGGAGGCACTGCTCGACGCGGCCGCCGTCCGGACTCTGCGCCGCCGCGCCGGGCTGCGGCCCGCGCCGGCGGCACGGCGACCGGACCCCGCACCGCGGGACCCGCGCCCCGCGCCGCCGGAGGCCGCCGGGCGGCGGCTCGCGCTCCTGCTCGCGGGCCGCACCGGCGCGGCCGGCACCGGACGGCGGGGGGCCGCCCCGGATCTGACGGAGCTGCTCCCGCAGTGGCTGGCCGCCGCCGGACGGCACGGCTACCGGGCGCCCGCGGCGCTGGTACCGGCGCTGATGGACGCAGCCCGGGCCCGCACCGACCTGCGCCCTCAGGCCCTGGCCCTGGCCGGGGCGCGGGGGCTCTGGCTGGCCCGGCTGAACCCGGAGTGGCGGTTCGCGCTGCGCGGCACGGCGGGCGGCACCGGGGAACTGCCCGACCCCGCCGACGGGCAGGCGGTGGCCCGGCTCTGGGAGGAGGGCCTGTTCGCGGAACGCGTCGCCCTGCTCGGCGCCGTCCGGGCCCATGAGGCGACGGCCGCGACCCGGCTGCTGGCCACCACCTGGGCCGACGAGCGGGCCGAGGACCGGCTGATGTTCCTCGACTCGCTGCGGTCGGGGCTGTCGATGGCGGACGAACCGTTCCTGGAGGCGGCGCTGGGCGACCGCAGCCGCAACGTCCGGGCGACGGCCGCGGAACTGCTGTCCGCCCTGCCCGCGTCGGCGCTGGCCGGGCGGATGGCGGAGCGGGCGCTGGCCTGCGTGGGCCCGGAGGGGGTGGAGCCGCCGGCCGAGTGCGACGCCGGAATGCTGCGCGACGGAGTGGTCAGGCGGCCGCCCGCGGGGCGCGGGGAGCGGGCGTGGTGGCTCGGCCAGCTGGTGGAGGCCGCTCCGCTGTCCTGCTGGCGGGACCGGTTCGGCGGGCTGGACCCGGCGGAGATGGTGGCGCTGCCGGTGGCCGAGGGCTGGGCGGAGGAGATACACGCCGCCTGGTGCCGGGCGGCGGTGCGGCAGCGCGACGCGCGGTGGTCGAAGGCGCTGCTGGGCGCGGCGTCCGCGCCGCCCGCGGCGGGGCCGGGCACGGCGTCGCTCGCGGAGCGGGCCAGACTGCTGGAGACCCTGCCGGAGGGGGAACGGGCGCAGTGGGTCGCGGAGTTCGTCCGGGCGCACGGGCTGTCGGAGGCCTTCCAGCTGCTCGGCGTCTGCCGGGTGCCGTGGGCGGGGGCACTGGGCCGGGCGGTGGTGGACGCGCTGGACGCGGCGCGGGCCGCCGGGGGCTATCCGTGGAGCTTCAGCGGGGTGATGGGGTTGGCGGAGCGCTGCCTCGATCCCGCGGAGGCGGGGCGGCTGGAGGCGCTCACCGCCACCGCCGAGGAGGTGCCGGAAGGGGGGTCCGGGGCCGCCGCGTACTGGGCCGAGGCCTTCCAGCGGCTGGTGGCGACCCTGCGCCTGCGGGCCGCGATGCTCGCGGAGCTGGCGCCGGCGTCGTGACGCGGGTGCGCCGAGGCCGGTCCGCCGCCCGCGGCCGGCGGCCGCTGCGCGGGCCGGGGACCCCGGCCCGCCCGTCGCCCGTTCCCGGGGGCTCCGCCCCCGGCCCCGGTTCCGCACGCTCCGCGCCCGGCGCGTCCGACCTCCGCGCGCGCCGCCCGCCGCCCGGAGGGTGCCCCGGTCCGGGCCGGCATGCCGCTGCGCGGAATCCGGCCCCGCCGTGGACCGGGGCGCGGGCGGCGGGAGCGGGTGCGACTGCGGGTGGGGGTCGGGCTACGCCGCGCGGACGTTCGCGTTGACCCAGTCGACGATCGCCGTCGTCGTCGCGCCCGGGGTGAAGATCTCGGCCACGCCCTTCTCCTTCAGGGGGGCGATGTCGTCCTCCGGGATGATCCCGCCGCCGAAGACCTTGATGTCCTCCGCGTCGCGCTCCTTCAGGAGTTCCAGCACCCGCACGAACAGCGTGTTGTGCGCCCCCGAGAGGATCGAGAGGCCGATGGCGTCGGCGTCCTCCTGGATCGCGGTGTCCACGATCTGCTCGGGGGTCTGGTGCAGGCCCGTGTAGATGACCTCCATGCCCGCGTCCCGCAGCGCCCGCGCGATCACCTTGGCCCCGCGGTCGTGGCCGTCGAGACCCGGCTTGGCCACCACCACACGGATCGGACCGGTCACACCCATCGCACTGCCTCCCGAGTGAACGAACGTTAAGTACAGCATTGCGCACCGCACCGTTTCACGGTCAACGGGGAGGGGGAAATCACACGTGGGACGCCGTTGATTCACCTCGCCCAGTCGCCCCGCCACCGCGCCGCCAGCCGCACGGCACGGTGGCGGGGCCACGTCGGCAGCCGGCACGGCCCCGCACCCAAGAGGTCCAGGGGAGGCCGTCGATGGGGCTGACGATCGCACCGCTGCCCGTCCCGCTCTCGGGGGCCGCCCTCCGGGCCGCGGTCCTCGAGGCGGTGGTGCTCGCCGGGCACATCCTCCTCTACCCGAGCGGAGTCCGGGAGGAGCGCAGGGCGGGACACCGCGCCGGATCCGGGCAGCTGCCTCCCGTCCTGCTGCTGCACGGCTTCACCGACAACCGGTCGGTGTTCGTCCTGCTGCGCCGCGCCCTCGGCGCGGGCGGCCGACGGCGCGTGGAGACGTACAACTATTCCCCCTTCACCGCCGACCTGCGGGTCACCGCCCGTCATCTCGCCCGGCGCGTCGAGGAGCTGTGCGAGCGCAGCGGCCAGGACCGGGTGGACCTCGTGGGGCACAGCCTGGGCGGGCTGGTCGGGCGGTACTACGTCCAGCGCCTGGGCGGCGACGCCCGCGTGCGGACGCTGGTCACCCTCGGCACCCCGCACGGCGGGACCCGGGTCGCCCCCTTCATGGACGCCCACCCCCTGGTCCGCCAGATGCGCCCGGACTCCGCGGTGATGGCCGAGCTGCGCGCGCCCGCGCCCGGCTGCCGGACCCGGTGCGTGGCCTTCTGGAGCGAGTTCGACGCCCTGATGGCCCCCACCGGCACGGCCCGGATCGAGCACCCGGACCTCGACGCGACGAACATCGAGGTCACCGGAATCGGGCATCTCGCCCTCCCGGTGCATCCCGCCGTCATCACCGCCGTGCGGCGCGCCCTCGACGGCCCGGTGCGCGACGCGGACGCCGCGCAGGGGCCCGTGAGGAACCTCGGATCCGCCGGAACCGGCGAGGAGGGAATGGTCGTCTGACCCCGGGGTTCGCCGCGCGGGAACGGGTGCGCGAGGGGTCGGCGGCATCCGCGCGGGTCCTCGTGTGCGCCTACAGCACCGGACGACCTTCAGTCGAACTAATTTCGAACTCAAGGCCAAGGCTCGGTCTTTCGGCGACCGAAAGACGGCCGAATGCCCGGTTCCCCCGAGGATGAAACCCTCCGAAGATTGTCGAGGCCAGTAACCGCCGGGTACAGTCACGCCACTGCTCTCCTCCGGTGAACCTCGAGTTCCCCGGCCACCCAGGCCCCCACTGCCGAGGCGAAAGAGAACTGGTGAACGACCGCCCGACGTCGGGCCAGTACCCCGAAACGGGGCACGACGGCCTTTCCACCACCACTTTCGCTGGTGACCAGGCCTACGTTTCCTACGAAACGCAGGGCCAGGGCTATCAGTACGTCACCGACTACGCCGCTTCCGGCAGTTATGGGACCTACGACGCGTACGGCTCGTACGCCTCGTCCGCCGACACCGGCGCCTACGACACCACGGCCTGGACCTCGCAGCAGTCCTACCTCTCCAGCGTCCCGACCCAGACCGTCCCCGAGGACACCACGGGCTCCTGGGACGCGAGCGCCTGGAACTCCGCGCACTCCGGCGGCACCGACCACCCGGCGGCCTCCTTCGGGTACGGCACCGCCGGCGCCGAGCAGACCGGCCAGTGGGACTTCACCGGTTACGCGCACGGCCAGGACACCGGCGCCTACGACGCCACCGCCTGGAACGGCGCCGGCGGCACGGAGCAGGCCACGGAGCAGGCGCCCGAGCCCCTGGCCGACGGGTACGACGCCACGACCGTCGTCCCGGTGTTCGCCGGCACCGACGCGTACGCCGACGACGAGACCTCCGTCTTCGAGCCCCTGGGCCCCGCCCTCGCCACCTCCGAGGACGACGAACCGCAGTTCATCGACGCCGTGCACGACCTGCCCACGCAGGCGGTGCCCCTCACCTCCGCCGCCACCGAACCGCGCTCGGCGCGCCGGGCAGGCGGCCGGGCCGGGGCCAAGGCGGGCGCCAAGGCGGGCGCCAAGGACAAGGCGGGCAGCGCCCGGCGCCGTACGCCGGCCAAGCGGTCCGCCCTGCTGACCGTGGCCGTCCCCTCCGCCTGCGTGATGGGCGTCGCCGGGATCGCCGCCGCCTCCGTCGGCGGTCTCACCGGCGGTGACAAGCCGTCCGAGGACACCACCACGATGGCCGCCCCCGACCCGGCGTCGGTGAAGCCGGTCGCGGCGAACAACAAGCTCGACACCCAGCTGGCCGCCCTCAGCGCCGACGCCGGCGACTTCGCCGACCGCGCGAGCCGCACCCAGGAGCGGATCGACCTCAAGCAGCGCCAGGACGCGGAGAAGAAGAAGCGGGCCGAGGAGGCGGCGGCCAAGGAGGCGGCCCGCCCGAAGTTCGCGATCCCCGTCGCCCAGCACGGCCTGAGCGCCATGTTCGGCCAGGCCGGCGGCATGTGGATGTCCGTGCACACCGGCATCGACTTCCCGGTCTCCTACGGCACCCCGGTCATGGCCGCCACCGACGGCACCATGCGCACCCAGTGGAACAGCGCCTACGGGAACATGGCCATCCTGACCTCCCCCGACGGCACCGAGACCTGGTACTGCCACCTCAGCAGCACCAAGATCCGGTCCGGGCAGGTCAAGGCCGGCGACGTCATCGCGTACTCCGGCAACTCCGGCAACTCCACCGGCCCGCACCTCCACTTCGAGGTGCGGCCCGGCTCCGGCTCCGCCATCGACCCCCTGGCCTGGCTGCGCAGCCACGGCCTGGACCCGACGTAGGAACCGGACCCCGCTAGAGCTTCTGCACCGGCGCGTAGCGCAGGAGCAGCCGCTTCGGCTTGTCGTCCCCGAAGTCGATGGTGGCCTGCGCGTCCGCGCCGGCGCCCCGGACCTCCATGACCGTGCCCAGGCCGAACTGGTCGTGCGTGACGCGGTCCCCGACGGCCAGCGCGATGACCGGCTTGTCGGTGGCGCGTCGCGTCGCGAACCCGGAGGGGCCGGACGACCGGGAGCGCGAGGAGGACAGGAAGGCCTCGGGCGAGGTCCCGAAGGAGGCCTTCCCCGAGCCGGAGGACGACGAGCCGTAGCCGCGCATCGGGCCGGCCGGCTTCTGCGCGGCGCCCGTGCGCTTCCACTGGAGGTACTCGGCCGGGATCTCCTCCAGGAACCGCGAGGGCGGGTTGTACGAAGGGGTGCCCCACGCGCTGCGCATGCTGGAGCGGGTCAGGTACAGCCGCTCGCGGGCCCGGGTGATGCCGACGTAGGCGAGGCGGCGCTCCTCCTCCAGCTCCTTGGTCTGGCCCAGCGCGCGCATGTGCGGGAAGACCCCGTCCTCCATGCCGGTCAGGAAGACCACCGGGAACTCCAGGCCCTTGGCGGTGTGCAGGGTCATCAGCGTGATGACGCCCGTGCCCTCGGTGTCCTCGTCGGGGATCTGGTCGGAGTCGGCGACCAGCGCGACCTGCTCCAGGAACTCGGCCAGCGTGCCGGGGTTGTCCTCGTCCCTCGCCTGCTCGAACTCGAGGGCGACGGCCGCGAGCTCCTGGAGGTTCTCGATCCGGGTCTCGTCCTGCGGGTCGGTCGAGGCCTGGAGCTCGGCGAGGTAGCCCGTGCGCTCCAGCACCGCCTCCAGCACCACGGCCGGGCCGGCGCCGGAGTCGACGATCGTGCGCAGCTCCTCCATCAGGGTGTTGAACCGCTTGACGGCGTTGGTGGAGCGGGCGGCCATGCCGAAGGCCTCGTCGACGCGGCGCAGCGCCTGCGGGAAGGTGATCTTCTCGCGGAGCGCGAGGGCGTCGATCATCGCCTCGGCCCGCTCGCCGATGCCGCGCTTGGGGACGTTCAGGATCCGGCGCAGCGGGACGTTGTCCTCGGGGTTGGCCAGGACGCGCAGGTAGGCCAGGACGTCCCGGACCTCCTTGCGCTCGTAGAAGCGGACGCCGCCGACGACCTTGTAGGGCAGTCCGACGCGGATGAAGATCTCCTCGAACACGCGGGACTGGGCGTTGGTCCGGTAGAAGATCGCGACGTCGCCCGCCTTGGCGTCGCCCGCGTCCGTCAGCCGGTCGATCTCGTCGGCGACGAACTGGGCCTCGTCGTGCTCGGTGTCGGCGACGTAGCCGGTGATGACGGCGCCGGCGCCGGCCTGGGTCCACAGGTTCTTCGCGCGGCGGTTCTCGTTGCGCTCGATGACGGCGTTGGCGGCGGAGAGGATCGTCTGCGTGGAGCGGTAGTTCTGCTCCAGCAGGATCGTCGTCGCGTCCTTGTAGTCCTCCTCGAACTGGAGGATGTTGCGGATGGTCGCGCCGCGGAAGGCGTAGATCGACTGGTCGGCGTCGCCCACCACGCACAGTTCGGCGGGGGCCAGGTCCGGGTAGCCGGTGCCGACCAGCTCGCGCACCAGCGTGTACTGGGCGTGGTTGGTGTCCTGGTACTCGTCGACCAGGACGTGGCGGAAGCGGCGCCGGTAGTGCTCGGCCACGTCCGGGAAGGCCTGGAGGAGGTGGACCGTGGTCATGATGATGTCGTCGAAGTCGAGGGCGTTGGCCTCGCGCAGCCGCCCCTGGTACATCGCGTACGCCTGGGCGAGCGTCTTCTCGAATCCGTCGGCGGCCCGGGCGGCGAAGGCGTCCTCGTCGATGAGCTCGTTCTTCAGGTTCGAGATCTTGGCGTTGAAGGACTTGGGCGGGAACTTCTTGGGGTCCAGGTCCAGGTCGCGGCAGACCAGTGCCATGAGCCGCTTGGAGTCGGCGGCGTCGTAGATCGAGAACGAGGACGTGAACTCGAGGCGCTTGGCCTCGCGGCGCAGGATGCGCACGCACGCGCTGTGGAAGGTGGAGACCCACATGGCGTTCGCGCGCGGGCCGACCAGGTGCTCGACGCGTTCCTTCATCTCGGCGGCGGCCTTGTTGGTGAAGGTGATCGCCAGGATCTGGCCGGGGTGGACGTGCCGCGCGGACAGCAGGTGGCCGATGCGGTGGGTCAGCACCCGGGTCTTGCCGGAGCCGGCGCCGGCCACGATGAGCAGCGGGGAGCCCGCGTGCACCACGGCGGCGGCCTGCTGCTCGTTCAGCCCGTCCAGGAGGGCCGCGGGGTCGATGACCGGCCGGGGGGCGCCGTCGCGGTAGTACGCGTCCCCGCTCACGGGCAGGTCGAAGCGGCCCCCGAAGAGGTCGTCCGCGCCCTCCTCGGGGGCGTGGTGCTCCTCGGGCGGCGGGGGGACCTCGTCGGAGGGGGTGAGGTCGGCCAGGAAGCTGTCGTCAAAGAGGCTGCTCATCGCCCTCCGAGTCTAGGGGTCGGGACCGACAGCCGGTCCCGCCGCCGGAAAATCGGTCGGAACCCGCACGGCAGCCCGAGCGCCGCGCCGGGCCGGAGTGCGCCCGTACGGGCCCCCGGCTCCGCACGAACACCGCCGTCGGGGGCGCGGGGGCCGCCCCGTAGGCTCGGCGCCATGACTGTCCTCACCAACGTCTTCGTCGGCCTGCACATCATCGGCATAGCCTCCCTCCTGGGCGGCTTCCTGACCCAGATGAAGGCGATGGGCGCCGGCACCGCCCGCTTCGTGCCCGCGATGCTGCACGGCGCGCTGACCATGCTCGTCACCGGCGTGCTGCTGGTCGGCTTCCACGAGATGGGCGACGGCGCGCCCCTGAACAACATCAAGATCGGCGTGAAGCTCGCCGTCCTCTTCGTGGTCCTGGCGCTCGTCTACGTCAAGCGGGACGAGGAGCGGGTGGAGAAGGGCCTCTTCGGCGCGGTCGGCGCCCTGACCACCGCGAACGTCTTCATCGCCCTCCTCTGGCACTGAGCCGCGAACGGCACCGGGCGGCATACGGCACCGGGCGGCATACGGCACCGGGCGGCGAAACGGCCCCGACCGGTCAGCCGCGGACAACACGGAGCCAGTTCCGATCATCCCCTCCTTCCCCCGTGACCTCCAGGTTTAGCGTCCTCCCCCGAGACCTGCGGGACCGACGGAAGGACGTGAGGCCCTCGTGGCCAGTCATCGAAAGCCCAGGCAGCGCCCGCTCTCCGGCGGCACCGTCCGGACCGCCGCCACCCTCGCCCTGGCGGGCGCTGCCACCGCCACCGCCTTCGAAGGCACCTCGCACGCCGAGCCCCGGCAGACCCCCGCCCAGATCAAGGCCGAGGTCGACCGGCTCTACGGGGAGGCCGAGGAGGCGACGGAGCGGTACAACGGGGCGAAGGCCGGGGCCGACGGGGCCGAGCGGGCCCTGACCGGCCTCCAGGAGGAGGCCGCCCGCCGCGCGGACCGGCTCGGCGCCGCCCGCAGCGCGCTCGGCGCGGTCGCCGCGGGCCAGTACCGCAGCGGCGGCCTGGGCCCCGCACTCCAGCTGGCGCTCGCCTCCGACCCGCAGGACTACCTGGAACGGGCCGCCCTCCTCACCCGGGCCGGCGACCGCACCGCCGCCGGGGTGGCCTCCGTACGGCGCGGGCTCGACGAGGTCGCCCGGCTGCGCGCGCAGGCCGACGGGCACCTGGCGGAGGTCCGCGCCCGGCGGGACGAGCTCGCCCGGCAGAAGGCCGTGGTCGAGGACCGGCTGGCCGCCGCCCGGCGGCTGCTGGACCGGCTGGGCGCCGAGGAGCGGGCCGCGTACGAGGCCCGGCACGGCGGGACCGGGGCGCCCGCAGGCCCGCCCGGGGCGGCGGGCGCCGCGGGGCGGGACCGCTCCCCCGCGCCGGCCCCCGCCGACGGTTCGCGCGCCGCCCGCGCGGTGGCGTTCGCGTACGGGGCGATCGGCAAGCCGTACGTCTGGGGCGCGACCGGGCCGGGCTCGTTCGACTGCTCGGGCCTGACCCAGGCGGCCTGGCGCGCGGCCGGGGTCTCCCTGCCCCGCACCACCTACACCCAGATCAACGCCGGCCGCCGGGTCTCCCGCGACCAGCTGGCCCCCGGCGACCTGGTGTTCTTCTACTCCGGGGTCACGCACGTGGGCCTGTACGTGGGCAACGGGCAGATGGTCCACGCCCCCCGCCCCGGCTCCACGGTCCGGGTGGCCCCGATCGACTCGATGCCCTGGGCCGGCGCGTCCCGCCCGGCCTGATCCGACGGCACCGCCCGGGCCCGGACGGACCGGACCGGAGCACGGCCCTACGGCGCCTTGACCGTCTGGCTCAGCCAGCCGAAGGTCTGCGGCAGCTGCTTGGACCAGGAGTCGAGGTTGTGCCCGCCGGTGACCTTCTCCGCGTGCACCGTGGTCGGGTTCTGGGCGAGCCCCTTGAGGTCCGTGCCGGACAGGTAGCCGTCCTGCTCGGCCCCCGACATCCACAGCGCGACGGCCGGCGGCGCGGGCTGGGCCTTGAGGAGTTCCTTCAGGTTGTGGGTGCGGCGCAGCTCCGGGTCCTTGGCGACCAGCGAGGTGGGCTCCTGGCCGGGGTCGTTGTACCCGGACAGCGAGACGGCCGCGCCGTAGCGGTCCGGGTGCAGGATGGCCAGCTTGGCGGCGCAGTAGGCGCCGGCCGAGTAGCCGGCGACGCCCCAGGTGCGGGGCTCGTCGGAGACGCGGAAGTTGTCGGTGACCATCTTGCGGACGTCGACGCTGAACCAGCTGTCGGCGTTGACCTTGCCGGGGATGTTGGCGCAGCCGGTGTCGGCGTTGCCCAGCAGCATGGCGCGCGGGGAGACCAGGATGAAGGGCTGGACCTTGCCCTCCTTCATCAGGGGCTCCAGCACCTCGTGCGCCTTGAGCCCCTGGAACCAGGACTTGCCCGTTCCGGGTATGCCGGGGATCAGCTCGACGACCGGGAACTTCCGGTCCTTGTAGGCCGGGTCGTCGTACTGCGGCGGCAGCCAGACCATGACGTCGCCCTTGACGCCGGAGATCTTGCCGTCGAGCTCGGTCTTCTTCACCCGCCCGCCGAGCCCCTCGACCGGCTGGAAGTCCTGGCGGACCTTCGGCTCCTGCCTGACCTGCTCGGCCTTCTTGCCGCCCATGCCGTCGGCACCGAGGTCGGGCGCCGCCTGGACGTACGAGCCGGTGCCCATCAGGTCGCCCCAGGAGGCGTAGAAGTTCATGTCCCGGTTGATCGCGACGAAGACCAGGGCGACGGCGGTGACCTGGGCGAACACCACCATCAGCGCGCGGACGGCCACCCGTGCGGCGGCGGGGCCGCGCACCTTGCTCCACACGGTCAGCGGCAGGGCGACGGCGATCAGGGTCAGGCCGATCACCGTCACGAAGAGGGGGGTCCCCGTCAGGCTCATCACGCCACCCAAGAGTCCGGCGCGGCGCCGTCCGGTTGCCCTCCCCGACTGCGTCGTGGATCACACCCCGGGGCCGGGCCCCGGGGTGTCACTCCTGGTTCACCCGCAGGTCAGACCAGGCGGCGGGCGGTGGCCCAGCGGGTCAGCTCGTGCCGGTTGGAGAGCTGGAGCTTGCGCAGCACGGCCGAGACGTGCGACTCGACCGTCTTCACCGAGATGAACAGCTGCTTGGCGATCTCCTTGTACGCGTACCCGCGCGCGATCAGCCGCAGCACCTCGCGTTCGCGCTGGGTGAGCCGGTCGAGGTCCTCGTCCACCGGCGGCGCGTCCGTCGAGGCGAAGGCGTCGAGCACGAAGCCGGCCAGCCGCGGCGAGAACACCGCGTCCCCGTCCTGGACCCGGAAGACGGAGTCCACCAGGTCGGTGCCGGTGATGGTCTTGGTGACGTAGCCGCGCGCACCGCCCCGGATGACGCCGATGACGTCCTCGGCGGCGTCCGACACCGACAGCGCCAGGAAGCGCACCGGGTTCTCGGCCGCCGCCATCAGCGGGGCGCAGCGCCGCAGCACCTCGACGCCGCCGCCGCCGGGCAGGTGCACGTCGAGGAGGACCACCTCGGGGCGGGTGGCGGTGATGACGGTGACGGCCTGGTCCACGTCGGCCGCCTCGCCGACGACCTCGACGCCGGTGCGGGCCGTCTCCCCGATCTCGGCCTGCACGCCCGTGCGGAACATGCGGTGGTCGTCGACGAGCACCACCCGGACCCTCCTGGCCCCGTCGTTCACAGCGCTGCCCTCGGTCATGCCGCGTTCGCCACCCTCTCCATCTCCAGTTCCACTTCCGTGCCGCCGTCGGGCGCGGAGCGCAGCCGGGCGGTCCCGCCGTTGCGCTGCATCCGGCCGATGATCGATTCTCGTACGCCCATGCGGTCCCCCGGTACCGCGTCGATGTCGAAGCCCGGCCCCCGGTCCCGTACGGACACGAACACCGTGCGCCCCTCGACCTCCGCGTACACCTGGACCGGCCCGCCCTCGCCACCGTACTTGGCGGCGTTGACCATCGCCTCGCGCGCGGCCTGCATCTGCGCGGCCAGCCTCTCGTCGAGCGGGCAGTCGCCGACGACGACCACCTCGATGGGGACCCCGTGGTGGTCCTCGACCTCGGCGGCGGCCTTCTTCACGGCCTCGGCGAGGGTGGCCGGCTCCTCGGCCTCGTCCTTGCCGGTGCCCTCGGGCTTGTACAGCCAGTTGCGCAGCTCCCGCTCCTGGGCGCGGGCGAGGCGGCGGACCTCGCCGACGTCCTCGGCGTTGCGCTGGATCAGGGTGAGGGTGTGCAGCACGGAGTCGTGGACGTGGGCGGCGACCTCGGCGCGCTCCTGGGCGCGGATGCGCATCAGGCGCTCCTCGGAGAGGTCCTGGGTCATCCGTATCAGCCAGGGCCCGGCGAGCAGGGCGATGCCGACGAGGACGGCGAGGACGGCGGTCAGGAGGTTGCCGAGCTGCGCGGCGGAGCCCCGCACGACGATGAAGACGGTCAGGCCCACGCCGACGAGGACCACCCCGGCGAGTGCGCGGGCGACCTGGAGCAGCCGCTTGCGGCGGTCCCCGGCGGGGTTCCAGTGGGCGCGGCGGGCGTTGTCGGCCTGGCGCCAGACGAGGACGACGCCGGCCCCGACGAGCAGGGTGGGCCAGATGTAGCGGCCGTTGGCGCCGCCGACGCGCAGCTGGGAGAAGAAGATGCCCGCGCCGACGGCCAGCGCGATCAGGCCGGAGACCGCGCCCTTGTCGGGCTTGCGCAGGCGCCGGCTGCCGTCGGCGAGGGTCTCGAAGAAGGAGTGGTGTCCGGTGCTGCCGCCGACGCCGAGCGGGACGAAGACCCAGAAGGCGGCGTAGAGCAGCACCCCCAGCCCGTCGCCCCACAGGAACATGGCGAGGAAGGCGAGCCGGATCCAGAGGACGGGCAGCCCGAGGTGCCCGGCGAGGCCGCGCGCGACTCCGCCGAGCATCCGCCCGTCGGCGCTGCGGTAGAGCCGGCGCGGCGGGGTGTCGTCGGTGTCGGGGGCGTGCGGGGTACGGGCGGCGGCTGCTGCGGGCATGTCACCAAGGGTCACACGGACGGGCGCGGAGCGGCATCAGGGCATCCCCCCAGTTCCGTCGGGGGGATATCAGGGTTGCGCCAGGGTCGGGCCCGGTGCCGGGCGGCCGGGCGGGCCGTCACCATGGAGCCATGACCGACGTACACGACGCCCCGCCCGGGGGCACTCCGGGACGCGTTCCGGGGGACGATCCGGCGGCACCGGCCGCCGCCGAGCGGCCGCCCCTGCGCCGCAGCAGGCGCGACAAGGTCCTCGCGGGCGTCTGCGGCGGCCTGGGCCGGTATTTCGACCTGGACCCGGTGGTGTTCCGGATCGTGCTCGGGGTGCTCGCCGTCACCGGCGGCGTCGGCCTGGTCTTCTACGGCTTCGCCTGGCTGCTGCTGCCCCTGGAGGGCGAGGAGGACAGCGAGGGCCGCAAGCTCCTGACCGGCCGGGTCGAAGGCGCCACCCTGGCCGCGGTCTTCAGCGCCCTGGTGGGGTGCGCGCTGTTCCTGTCCATGCTCGACAACGGGGTGATGGGCGGTTTCTCCGTCCTGGTCATCCTGGCCCTGGGCGGCGCCGCCTACTGGTCCCAGCGCCACCGGCAGGCCGCCGCCCCCGAGGCGGAGGCGTCGGGCGCGCACCGTCCGGCGCCGCCGGAGACCCAGGCGCCGCCCGTGCCGAGCAGCCCGTCCTGGTGGCGCGACCCGCTGGTGAAGGACGGCACGACCGGCCCGGTCGGCTCCTCCGGCTACCTGTGGGGCCCCGACGACAGCGTCGACGACCGGCCGGGCGCGGCGCCCGGCGGGGCCCCGGCGAAGCCGGAGCCCGCGGACGCGTACGGACGGGGGCGCGGCGGGATCGGCGGCCGGGTGTTCGTCCTGGCCGTGCTGGCGGGCGGCCTCGGGACCGCCGCGGTGTGGCACGGCAGCCCGCTGGGGCACGCCCTCCAGGTCGGCCTGGCCTGCGCGCTGGCCGTCTTCGGGCTGGGCCTGGCCGTCAGCTCCCTCAAGGGCCGTACGGGCTTCGGCACCATCCTGCTGGGCCTGGTCACCGCCGGGCTGCTCGCGGCGGCGACCGCCCTGCCGCGCGAGGTGAGCACCGACTGGCACAACGTCGACTGGCGCCCGGCGGCGGTGGCCGACGTCGCGCCCCTCTACTCCTCCGGGACGGGCCTGGCCACGCTCGACCTGAGCCGCCTGGACGTGCCGAAGGGCACCACCGTGTCCGTCCGGGCCTCCATCGAGGCGGGCCGGCTGAAGGTGGTCGTCCCCCGGGAGGTCACCGCCGGGGCCGACGTCTCGGTCCGCCTCGGCGACATCCAGCTCCCCGGGGACCGCTCCGTGCGGATCAAGAGCGGTGGCGAGAACCGGCGGGCGACCCTGCCCCCCACCGCCGGCACCGAGGCCGGCGGGACGATCGAGCTGCACCTGGACGCGGGTGTGGGACAGGTGGAGGTGGCCCGTGCGGCGTCATGAGTTCCAGCCGGGAAGGCTGCTGGCCGGCCTGGTGCTGACCGCGGCGGGCGTGCTGTACCTGCTCGACGCGGCCGGGAAGGCCGACCTGCCGTGGTTCCTGGTGGTGCCGATGGCGGTCGGCGGACTGGCCCTGGCCGCCCTGGTCGGGCTGGTGACCTACGCGGTGCGGCGTGACCGGCGCGACCGGATCAGCGCGTCGAGGGACCAGTAGGGCGCCCCGGCGAGCACCAGCGGGAGCCAGGCCATCAGGTACACCAGGTCGTTGCCGTAGTAGTACGGGGTCACGGCCCAGGAGACCGTGAGCCACAGGCTCAGCGAGATCAGCGCACCGCCCGCGGCAGCGATCCGGGTCAGCAGCCCGGTGAGGACGCCCAGGCCGACGAGGAGCTCCCCGAGGGCGATGGCGTAGCCGAAGCCGGCGGGGGCCTTCAGGGCGAGGTCCACCAGGGCGGGGATCGCGGCGGTGTCGCGCACGCCGCGCATCTGCTCGCCGATCGAGGCGGCGCCCTCGGCGGCGAAGAAGCCCGGGGTGGTCAGTTTGTCGAGGCCCGCGTAGACGAAGGTCACGCCGAGGAAGATCCGCAGCGGGAGCAGGGCATGGCGGGAGGCGAGTTCTCTCCACGGTGTGGACCGCACACCGGAGGGGACGTCAGTTCGGTTCACGCAGCCATGTCTACCCGCTTCATTCGGCCACGTCGATGACGCAGCGGTTGGATTCCACCCCCGCGGCGGTCACCACCTGGACGTCGACGCGGCCCGGCTCCACCTCGGCGGGCACCGGCACGGTCAGCACCGTGTCCGAGGGGTTCACGAACCCGCCGGCCACCGGGACCAGCGGAACGTGGACGTGGACCGTGCCGACCCGCACCACCAGCCGGGCGAGCATCTCCGGCGTCTGCGCGCCCGGCGGGACGAACCCGACGCCCCGGATCTCGATGTCGTCGCCGGGGCGGACCGCCGCGTCGATGTCCCCCGGCTCGCGCCGGCGGACCACCGACAGCACCAGCGGACGGCTCCCCTCGGCGTACTTCGCCGCCAGGTACACCGCCGCCGACAGGGCCACCAGCAGGGCCAGCGCCCACGGCAGCTGCGGCAGCCGGTCGGGGAACCGGGCCAGGGACACCGCGGCGTAGGCCAGCACCACCGTCGAGACGAGGACGTACTGCGCGTCCGGGAAGCTCCCGCGGCCGTCGTCGCCCGTCAGCAGGTCCACCCCGCGCGGCCGGTCCGCCGGCAGCTTCTGCAACCGCTGCCCCATGATCCGTACGGAGACCACCCGGCGCACCAGCACCGCGACCCCCGAGGTCAGCGCGACCACGGCCAGCAGCGGCAGCGCCCGCCCCAGCGCGAACCCCTGGTACAGGGCGTCGCGTTCCGGCCCCGGCGAGGAGGCGGCCAGCCGCAGCGCGGGCAGCAGCGCCGCGAACGCCGTCAGCACCACCCAGGCGCTCGGCACCGCCTTGGAGGTGGACAGCCGGTTGTCCTCGCCGACCAGCGGGGCCAGCAGCCCGCCCCGCAGCGACTGCGCGCGGGCCGCGGCCGTCAGCAGCCCGGCCAGCACCAGCGCGGCCAGCAGCCCGGCGGTGCGGGCGGTGGACCAGCCGGTGCCGAGTGCGGTGCCGACCTGCACCAGCAGCAGGGTCCCGGCGGCGATCCACAGCGCGAGGACGGCCCGGCGGGAGAACCGGTACAGCCAGGAGTTGCCGGCCTCCCGGCCCCGTTCGGCGGCCGTGCGGGCGGACAGGGTCAGTTCGTCGGAGACCCACTGGCGGGAGGCGCCGAGGGAGTGGGCCACGGCGGGCGGCACCCCCTGTCCGGCGGCGAACTCGTCCCGCTTCTCCAGGAACGCGGCGACCGCGCGCCGGTGCCCCTCCCGCGCGCAGTCGTCGCAGGCGCAGACGGCGGTATGGGTACTCCGGGACATCTCTTGGACAGCCACGTGCGTGCCGCCTCTCTGAACTACGGTGCAATGCCAGCGAATTGTGCACCACTGCGGCAGTGCTCCGGATTGCGCACGATGTCAGAGCAGGTGATTAACGGTTCATGATGTTGACGCCACCGGCCCGCCACCGCCCGCGACGGTCTGCCACAGCGGCTGGTAGCTCGCCCAGGCGGCCAGGTCGCCCCCGAACCGCTCCCGCGTGGCGACCGCGCCGCGGTGGTCGATGAGCACCGGCTTCCCGGCCGCCCGCGCGATCAGCTGCACCTGCGCCGCCCGCTCCGCCGCGACGAACCACCACACCGCCGCGTCCACCGACCCGCCGACCGTCAGCAGCCCCCGGTTGCGCAGGACCAGCGCCTTGTGGGGGCCCAGCGCCCGCGCGACCCGCGCCGGGTCGTCCGCCCCCGCGTACTCGTCCATCAGGACGTGGTCCTCGTAGAAGCAGCAGGCCTCCTGGCTGATCGGGGCCAGCAGCTCCCCGAGACAGGCCAGCGCCCGCCCGTACGGGGCCTGCGTGCGGACCACGGACACCACCCCGGGCCGCGCCCGGTGCACGGCCGCGTGCACCGCGAAGGCCAGCTGGTTCACCCGCCGCCCGCCCCGGACCACCCGCCCGTCGCCGTCGACCAGCAGCAGGTCCTCCGGGCCCAGTCCGGCGAAGGCCCGCCCGAAGGGGTTGACCCAGTAGCAGTCCTCGAACTCCGGGTCCCGGGCGGTGACGTGCCCCGCGACCCCGTCCTCGTACCCCAGCCGGCCCAGCAGCCGCAGCGCGCCGGCGAGCCGCTCCCTGCGGTACGCGCGCTCCTCGGCCGGGTCCTCGTGCACGGGCGGCATGTCGAACGCCAGCCGGTCCACCGGCACGGGCGGGGGCTGCTCGGGCATGGGCGCGTCCCTCCTCCTGGTCGGGCCGGTCGCCGCGCAAGGTACCGGTGCGGCCGCCAAGAGGCCAGAGCCCGGGAGCCACAGGGGGAAAACGGCGGAGCCGCCGCTCCCCGGGAGGGGGAACGGCGGCTCCGTGTCAGGCTCGGGGGCGGGGTGACCCTACTCCCACTCGATGGTGCCCGGGGGCTTGCTCGTGCAGTCCAGGACCACGCGGTTGACGTCCTTGACCTCGTTGGTGATGCGGGTCGAGATCCGGGCCAGCACCTCGTACGGCATGCGGGTCCAGTCGGCCGTCATGGCGTCCTCGGACGAGACCGGGCGCAGCACGATCGGGTGGCCGTAGGTGCGGCCGTCACCCTGGACGCCCACGCTGCGGACGTCGGCGAGCAGGACGACCGGGCACTGCCAGATCTCCCGGTCCAGGCCGGCGGCGGTCAGCTCGTGCCGGGCGATGGCGTCCGCCTCGCGCAGCAGGTCCAGGCGCTCCTTGGTGACCTCGCCGACGATGCGGATGCCGAGGCCGGGGCCGGGGAAGGGCTGGCGCTGGACGATCTCCTCGGGCAGGCCGAGCTCCTGGCCGACCATCCGGACCTCGTCCTTGAACAGCTGGCGCAGCGGCTCGACGAGCTCGAACTCGATGTCGTCGGGGAGGCCGCCCACGTTGTGGTGGGACTTGATGTTGGCGGTGCCGGTGCCGCCGCCGGACTCTACGACGTCCGGGTACAGGGTGCCCTGGACCAGGAAGGAGACCGCCGGGCCGTCCTCCTGGAGGATCTCCAGCTGGGCCTGCTCGAAGACGCGGATGAACTCGCGGCCGATGATCTTGCGCTTGGTCTCCGGGTCGGAGACGCCGGCCAGCGCGTTCAGGAAGCGCTCCTGCGCGTCGACGACCTTCAGCTGGACGCCGGTGGCCGCGACGAAGTCCTTCTCGACCTGCTCGGTCTCGCCCTTGCGCATCAGGCCGTGGTCGACGTACACGCAGGTCAGCTGGGAGCCGATGGCCTTCTGGACGAGGGCCGCGGCGACCGCGGAGTCCACGCCGCCGGACAGGCCGCAGATGGCGCGCTTGTCGCCGACCTGCTCGCGGATCGCCGCGATCTGCTCCTCGACGATGTTGCCGGTGGTCCAGGTGGGCTTCAGGCCCGCGCCCCGGTAGAGGAAGTGCTCCAGGACCTGCTGGCCGTGCGTGGAGTGCATCACCTCGGGGTGGTACTGCACGCCGTACAGCTTCTTCTCGTCGTTCTCGAAGGCCGCGACCGGGACGACGTTCGTCGACGCGGTGACGGTGAAGCCCTCGGGGGCGGCGGAGCAGGCGTCGCCGTGGGACATCCACACCGACTGGTGCTCGGGGGTGCCCTCGAACAGGGTCGAGCCGGGCTTGGAGACGGACAGCGGGGTGCGGCCGTACTCGCGGGCACCGGTGTTGTCGACGGTGCCGCCGAGGGTGGTCGCCATCAGCTGGAAGCCGTAGCACATGCCGAAGACGGGGACGCCGGACTCGAACAGGGCGCGGCCGTCGTCCAGGCGCGGGGCGCCCTCCTCGTACACGGAGGACGGGCCGCCGGAGAGGATGATCGCCTTCGGGTCCTTGGCGAGCATCTCGGCCACGGGCATCGTGCTCGGCACGATCTCGCTGTAGACGCGGGCCTCGCGGACACGGCGGGCGATGAGCTGGGCGTA
Source organism: Streptomyces sp. NPDC093801 (assembly GCF_040701585.1). Lineage (NCBI taxonomy): Bacteria > Bacillati > Actinomycetota > Actinomycetes > Kitasatosporales > Streptomycetaceae > Streptomyces > Streptomyces sp. NPDC093801. The sequence continues at coordinate 171,391 of NZ_JBFBDP010000005.1, forward strand.
CTGCGCGCCGAAGTCGACGACGAGGACCGTGTCCGGGGCGCTGTCGTGGGCGGCGGAGGGTGCTTCTGGCACGGGACGGCCTTCCGGCGGAAGAGGTGGCTGTTTTGTCGATTCTACCGGTGGCGCCGGCCGCCTCTTTGTCGCACCATCCGAGGCCCACGTCACGACGGGGCGCGTCTCAGCATCCGGGCCCGGTTGGCCGGGACGCGGGCGGGGGGACATAATCCACACCATGCGCAAGCAGCTGAGCTTCCTCTTTACCTATGGCACCGGCCGGTCCGGTCGCCATGGGTCATCGTGATGCTCGCTTGAGCCGCTGACTTCCCAGAGCGCCCCGGTCCGACAGGACCGGGGCGCTCCGCGTTTCCGCTCCTGTCGGCCACGACCACAGGAGAAACCCGATGAGCACCGTCACCACCACCGCCGCCACCCCCGAGCAGCTGATCGCCGACTCCCGTGAGCGCATCGACGCCCTCGACGACCGGATCATCGGGCTGATCCAGGAGCGGATGGCCGTCTCGTCCGTCATCCAGCAGGCCCGGATCGGGGCGGGCGGGCGGCGCGTGCACCTCTCGCGGGAGATGGAGGTGCTGTCGCACTGGAGCGACGCCCTCGGCAGGCCCGGCACCGCGCTCGCGATGACCCTGCTGGAGCTGTGCCGGGGCCGCGTCTGAACCGCACGGGCGCCCGTTCGTCACCCGTCCGGACCGTGACCGGCCCCGGAGGCCTTCGTTGAGGGGGTGTCCGCGCCAGCCAGGTGCGGGAGCGCACCATCACGCAGGGCTCCGCGGGAGCGGTGAGACGTGACGCCCGACGGCGTGCGTCGTGGGACCCCGCTCCTCCGCGTGACCGGACGGCAGGGGACAGCGGCCCGGTCACCCCAGAAGAACGGCCGGCCCGGGGGACGCCCCGGGCCGGCCGTTCCGCTGTGTGCGCGGGTGCGCCGTTACGCGCGCGCGGGCTTGCGCCGGAAGGACAGGTACAGCGCGCCGCCGACGGCCAGCAGCCCGGCCGCGCCGAGGCCGACCAGGCCGGCCTGGCTGCCGGTGGAGGCCAGCGGGCCGCCGCTCTTGCCGCCGTTCGCGGTGGTGCCGCCGCCCGCCGAGGGGCTCGGGGAGGCCGAGGCGCTCGCGGAGGCGCTGGGCGAGGGGCTGCCGGAGGGGCTCGGGCTCGGGCCGGTGGTCGTCGGGTTCACCACGACGAGGGCGATGTCGTTGGCGAGGACCGGGTCGAAGGACTGCCGCTGCGGCTCGCCCTTCGGGCCGGGCGCGCCGACGCGGATGGCGCCCTTGGCGTCCTTGAGCGCCGTCTCGATCTTCAGCTCGAACGGGAACTCGACGTTCTCGCTCTCCAGCACGGTGGGCGCGGTGGCGCAGAGGTAGTGGGCCTCGCCCGCGGGGCGGCAGGCGGCGGGCACGGTGACGGCCTTCAGGCCCTTGGGGAGCTCCACCTCGACGACGGCCGCGGGGCCGTCGCCCTTGGCGGCGATCCAGGCCGGGCCGTTGTTGCGGATGGCGACGACGCCCTTGGCGGTGGTGCCGGCGGCACCCTTGACCGTCAGGGGCTCGGCCTCGAAGTCCGCGGTGTTCCGGACGGTGAGGACGGCCTCGCGCTTGTTGTCGGCCGGGTTGAGGTCCGGGCCGTGCTCGGTGAGCGGGGCGGGCGTCGCCTTGCGGGCGGTCAGCTTCCGCTTCGGCGCCTTGTCGGTCGCGCCGCCGGTCTTCGACGTGTCCGCACCGGTCGCGCCGGAGTCGGCCTGGGCCTTCTGCGGGGCGGGCGCCGGGTAGACGCCGTAGCCGAAACGTTCGTTCAGGGCGTTCGCGCCGGCCTTGAGGTGCAGCGGGCTGTCGCCGGCCAGCTCGTAGGAGGCACCCGCCTCGAAGTCGCCCTCGACGGTGCAGACGGCGGTGGTCGCGGTGGGGGTGGTGCGGTAGGTGCAGTTGTCGTACCGCTCCGGGAGCTCCAGGCCGTGGCTGGCGTCCAGCTCCAGGACGATGCCCTTGGCCGGCTGGGTGCCGCGGTTGCTGAAGGCGAGGGGGAGGGACTGCTCCTCGCCCGGCTTCAGGTCCTCCTTGAGCTTCATCTTCCCCATGACCAGGTCGGGTCCGCCGACCTGGAGCCCGGTGACGGCGGGGGTGACGGTGGCGCCGGCGGCCTTGCCGGTCACCTCGATCACCCCGACCCGTCCGTTGGGGGCGTCCTTCGCGGCGGTGACCTCCAGGTCCACGCCGGCCGGGACGCCGGGGCGCAGGCCGTGCTGCGTGCACACGAGCGTGCTGCCGGCGGGGGCGCACTTCTTGGCAGCCGTGCCCGGGCTCTCCTGGACGGTCGCCGCCCCGTTGAGCCGGGAGAGGTCGACGGTGAGGGTGAAGTCCCCGTCGAAGGCACCGGTCCCGGCCGGGGCCTCCAGCCGGTAGTTCAGCGCCACCGGCTTCGGGGATCCCGTGGCGGGGTGGAGCGGGAGGAGGACACCGGGCGGTCCGGCCAGGCGGAAGACGGGTTCCGCGGCGTTGGCCGCGGCGGCCGGGACGGTGACGAGTCCCGCGGCCACCAGGCCGCACGCGGCCAGCAGGGAGATGCGCTGTCTCATGCCCCGTGTGACCCCCGGACGCACGACTCGGTTGCACGAATGGCCGTGTGACCGACACCACAGCTTCATCGGAAGCATTCCGGTACAACCTTTTCCGGCGACCGCCCGTCACTTCTGTACTGCGGCGGGTACCGCGCTCGGAGGGGGAGCGCGGTACCCGCCGCGGTCGTTCGAGGGGCTCAGCCCTTCGCTTCCGGTTGCCTCGGGGGGATCTCCGGGACGGCGAGGAAGGGCAGCCGCAGTGCCCCGAAGGCCTCCTTCGGGACGGCCGGACGGACCGGCTCCACCGCCGCGAGGCGTTCGTACGCCTCCCCCTGCGCGGGCCGCGGGTCCGCCCCGCCCTTGTTCGGCCAGTACGACATCGCCCGCTCGGCCTGGGCCGTGATGGTCAGGGACGGGTTGACCCCGAGGTTGGCGGAGACCGCCGAGCCGTCGACGACCGAGATGCCCGGGTGCCCGTACAGCCGGTGGTAGGGGTCGACCACGCCCTCCTCGGGCGTGGCGCCGATCGGACAGCCGCCGAGGAAGTGCGCGGTCAGCGGGGTGCCCATCAGCTCGCCGACGTTGCTGCCGGGGAAGCCGTTGATCTCCTCGGCCAGCAGGGTCGCGGCCTCGGTGGCCTCCGCGATCTGCACGGGGTTGGGGGCTCCGTGGCCCTGGCGGGCCGTCAGCAGGCCCTTCCCGAGGCCGCCGGGCTTGCGGTAGGTGGTCAGGGAGTTGTCCAGCGACTGCATGACCAGGCCGATGATGGTCCGCTCCGACCAGCGCCGGTTCGACAGGGAGCGCGCCAGCTGCACGGGGTGGCGGGCGGTGCGGGCGAGCCAGGCCCGTACCCGGTGGGCGCTGTGGGGCACCTGGAGGACGGTCAGGAAGCCCATCGCGTTCGAGCCCTTGCCGTAGCGGACGGGCTCGATGTGGGTGTCGGCGTTGGGGTGCACGGACGAGGTGATGGCGACGCCCCGGGTGAAGTCCGCCCGGGCCGCGCCGGGGTGGCGCCTGCGGTAGCGGCGGTCGTCGGTCTGGGCGCCGACCAGGCCCTCGGAGTTGGTGCGGGTCAGGTCGCCGAGCCGGTCGGAGACGCGGGGCAGTTCGCCGCGGTCCTTCATGGTGTGCAGCAGGGTCTGGGTGCCGTACGTACCCGCCGCGACGACCACGTACCGGGCGCGCAGTACCTTCGCGCGGCCGGAGCGGCGGTGGTCGGTGGGGACGGTGCGGACCCGGTAGCCGCCGTCGGGGTGCTCGGCGAGCGCGGTGACGGTGGTCATGGGGTGGATGACGGCGCCCGCCCGTTCGGCCAGGTGCAGGTAGTTCTCGTTCAGGGTGTTCTTCGCGCCGTGCCGGCAGCCGGTCATGCACTCGCCGCATTCGGTGCAGGCCCTGCGGGCGGGCCCGGCGCCGCCGAAGTAGGGGTCGGGGACCTCCTGGCCGGGGCGGACCTTCCGGCGGCCGTCGGCGTCCCCGCCGTCGCCGAAGAAGACGCCGACGGGGGCCATGTGGAAGGAGTCGCCGACGCCCATCTTCTCGGCGGCCGCCTTGAGGTGGACGTCGGAGGGGGTCATCGTCGGGTTGAGGCGTACGCCGAGCATCCGCCGGGCCTGCTCGTAGTACGGGGCGAGCTCGGCGCGCCAGTCGGTGATGGAGGCCCACTGCCGGTCCTCGAAGAAGGCGGCGGGCGGCACGTAGAGGGTGTTGGCGTAGTTGAGGGAGCCGCCGCCCACGCCGGCGCCCGCGAGCACCATCACGTTGCCGAGCAGGTGGATGCGCTGGATCCCGTACAGCCCGAGGGCGGGCGCCCACAGGTAGTTGCGCAGGTCCCAGCTGTTGCGGGGCAGGCTCTCGCGGGTGAAGCGGCGTCCTGCCTCCAGGACGCCGACCCGGTAGCCCTTCTCGGTGAGCCGCAGCGCCGAGACCGACCCTCCGAAGCCCGATCCGATGACGATGACGTCGTAGTCGTATGCGTGGTCGTACGACACTGCGCGGTGCCTCCCGGCGGTCGGTTCGTGCCTGTTGCCCTGGGGTGCTGGTGTGGCGGCGCCGACGGGCCCTAGCGGAAGCGGAGGGCCTTGAGGACCTTGAGGCTGCGGGTCATGAACTCGGCGTACTTCGCGTCGTCCATGCCCAGCGAGGGCGCCATCGGCAGCAGCCGCTGGTGGGCCACGGTCTGGGCCTCGGTGTACTTGAGGATGCCCTCGGATCCGTGCCGGCGGCCGAGCCCGGAGTCCTTCATGCCGCCCATGGGGGCCTGGGCGCTGCCGTAGGCGGGGGCGTAGCCGTCGTTGATGTTGACGGTGCCGGTGCGCAGCCGGGCGGCGACGGCGTGGCCGCGGCGGGCGTCCTTGGTCCAGACGCTGGAGTTGAGGCCGTAGGCGGTGGCGTTGGCCTCGGCGACGGCCTCGTCCTCGTCGGTGAACCGGTAGACCGAGACGACCGGGCCGAAGGTCTCCTCGGCGCAGACGGCCATGGGTGCCTCGACCCCGTCGAGGATGGTGGGCTCGTAGAAGAGGGGGCCGATGTCGGGGCGGGCGACGCCGCCGGCGACGAGGGTGGCGCCCTTGGCGACGGCCTCGTCCACGTGCCGCTGCACGTTCTCCAGCTGGCGTTCACCGACGAGCGAGCCCATGTCGGCGCCGTAGGCGAGGGAGCTGCCGAGCCGCATGGCCTTGGTGCGGGCGGCGAAGCGCTCCAGGAAGGCGTCGGCGATGGAGGCGTGGACGTAGAGCCGCTCGATGGAGATGCACAGCTGTCCGGCCGAGGAGAAGCAGGCGCGGACGGCTCCGGCGGCGGCCTTCTCCACGTCGGCGTCGTGCAGGACGAGCATGGCGTTCTTGCCGCCGAGTTCGAGGGAGACCCCGACGAGGCGGGCCGCGGCGCCCTGGGCGACCTCGCGGCCGGTGCGGGTGGAACCGGTGAAGGAGACGTAGTCGGCGTGGCGGACCACCTCGGGGCCGACGACGGGCCCCTCGCCGAGGACGACCTGGAAGACCTCGGCGGGCAGCCCTGCCTCGATGAGCAGGTCGCGGGCCCACAGGGCGGTCAGCGCGGTCTCGGTGTCGGGCTTCATGACGACGGCGTTGCCCGAGACGAAGGCGGGCAGGGCGTCGCCGACGGAGAGTTCGAGGGGGTAGTTCCAGGGGGCGATCTGCCCGACGACCCCGCGCGGCTGGCGCAGCTCGGTGACCTTGGTGAGGGTGGGCATGGCGCCCGTGTGGCCCTTGGGGCGCAGGTACGAGGGGGCCTTGCGGCCGTAGTGGCGGGCGGCGACGGCGACGGCCTGGACCTCTTCGTGGGCGTGCAGGCGGGCCTTGCCGGTCTCCAGCTGGATGAGGTCGAGGACCTCGGACTGGCGGGCGAGGACCAGGTCGTGGAAGCGCAGCAGGACGGCGGCGCGCTGCCGTACGGGGACGGCGGCCCAGGCGGGCATGGCGGCGCGGGCCTTCGCGAAGGCGGCGGCCACGTCCTCGGGGGTGGCCTCGGGGAGGTCCGCCAGCTTCGCCCCGGTGAAGGGGGTGTGGTTGGCGGTGCTGCCGGAGCCGGTGACTCCGCGGGTCAGGCGGGTGATCAGGGCGGGCGTCACCACGTCGGCCGCGGTGCGGGCGCCCGCCGGGGCCGGGGCGACCGGGTTGGTGGGCCGGGGCGCGGAGCGGAGGGGGGCGGCAGCAGCCTTCGAGTCCGTCATGGCGGTGAGCGTATTCCGCCCCGGGGCCTTTGGGTACCCGTGGGTAACCGGATTTTGCCAAATCTGCCAGCGATCGCTGGCACGATGGCCGGTCAGCCCTTCTTCTTCGCCGGCTCCCATCCGCTGAGGACCACGTCGAACTGGGAGCGAGTGGTCTCCCAGTCCGCCGCCGGGCCCGACATGTACACCCCGTACTCGGTGCCGTCCGGGGCGATGTACATCTGGTCGATGGCCCGCCGGGGACCGGCGAGGGCCCCCTTCTCGGTCCAGCTGAAGTCCCACAGCGCCGCGCGGGTGCTGTCGTGGAAGGTGTTCTGGTTGAGCGACTGGCGCTTGTAGTCCGTGCGCGCCTTGAGCTGCTTCTCCAGGTCGAGCAGGTGCATGTACGGGTCGTTGAAGTCGGGCGTCGTGTCCACCGCGATCCGGATGAAGTGCTTGCCCTCGTCCGGGGTGTAGTCGATCTGGTTGCCGAACATCCGCCGCTTCCAGCCCTTGGGCACGAACAGCGTGAAGCCCGCCGGGTCGGTGACCTCGGTGTAGCCCTCCGGCGGGGCGTCGCCCTCGTCCTGCCCGTCGGGGGCCGAGGCGTTCTTGTCCGAGCCGGCGGCGTCCTGCTCGTCCCCGCCGGTCAGCTTCAGCAGGCCGAAGACCCCGCCGCCGCCGAGGAGCGCCGCCACCACCGCGACCGCGGCGACCTTCTTGACCCGCCCCGCCGGGCGTCCGGCGGGGGCCGCCGCCGGCTCGGCCGGGGCGGTGGCCGGCGAGGGCACGGGGGCGGGCTGCTGCTGCGGCTGCGGCTGCGGGGCGGCCTCCGCCCGGGCCGGGGCGCGCTCCTCGGCGGTCACCGCGCGGGTGGGCACGTACGCCTGGGCCGCCTTGGGCTCGCGTCCCTCCATGGCCTCGATCAGCATCCGCTCCGCCTCGGCCGCCGAGGGGCGCTCGGCCGGGTCCTTGCGCAGCAGCGCGGTGATGACCGGCCCCAGGGGCCCGGACTGGCGCGGTACGGGCGGCTCGTCGTTGACCACGGCCTGGAGGCTGGAGATCGGCGAGGTCCGGCGGAAGGGCGAGCGGGCCTCGACGGCCGTGTACAGGGTGGCGCCCAGGGACCACAGGTCCGAGGAGGGGTCGGGGGCGCCGCCGGTGACCCGCTCCGGGGCCAGGTAGTCGATGGAGCCGACGAGTTCACCCGTCCTGGTGATGGAGGAGTCGCCCTCGATGGCCGCGATCCCGAAGTCGGTGAGCAGCACCCGGCCGTCCTTGGCCAGCAGCACGTTGCCCGGCTTCACGTCCCGGTGCATGACGCCGACCGCGTGCGCGGCGCGCAGCGCGCCCAGGACGTGCAGGCCGATCCGGGCCGCCTCGCGCGGTTCGATCCGCCCGGCGGCCTTGGCGGCCTCCGCGAGCGAGGGGCCGTCGATGTGCTCCATGACGATCCAGGGCCGGTCGTCGTGCTCCAGCACGTCGTGCACGGTGACGACCGCCGGGTGCTGGATCCGGGCCGCCGCCCGGGCCTCCTTCTGCGTACGGGCGTGCAGGACCTCCCGGTCGGCCTGGGAGACGTACAGACCCGCCGTCAGTTCCTTGACCGCGACCGTCCTGTGCAGCAGCTCGTCATGGGCGCGCCACACCTTGCCCATGCCGCCGCTGCCGATGGGCTCCACGAGCCGGTACCGGCCCGCGAGCACCGCGCCCGCGCCTGTCTGCTGTTCCACGAATTCCCGCCGCTCTGTGCACTCCGGGCCAGATTACGGAGCCTGCGGGCGGTGCCGGAACCGGGCGGGGCCGATAAACCAGCACTGTGACGCAATCGCCGTACTGATCGGCCGTCAGCCTCCGGCCTGGTAACTGGCCGTGGCCTTGTCGAAAACGTCGGTGACCTTGTCCTGGTTGTCCTCCGGTCCCGTGACCATGACCACGTGGTAGGCGCCGCCGAGCGCGACGACGAAGTTGCGGGCGAACAGGGAGCGGCCGGCCGCGTCGATCCACGTGTAGCGGCCGGTCACGCGCAGCTGCTGGCCCACCCTGGTGGACTTCACGTCGCCGCCGGAGGCCCAGGTGGAGTTGCGGTACGGGGCCAGTTCGGCCTCCTTGTCCTTCTGGTACCCCATCGGGTCCGGGGACCCGCCCTCCACCCGGTCGCGGCCCGGGACCACGATCAGGGTGAACTGGCCCTGGGTGTAGCGCACCTGGCCGGCCTCGTTGATCGACTGCCGCTCCCAGCCGTTGGGGACGGCGATGGTGAAGTGCGCCGGGTCCTGCTGGAGGGTGTAGCCCTCCGGGGCCTGCTGGGCGGGCGGCTGCGCGCCGGAGGACGCGGGGGCCGACGGCGACTGCTGCGGGGGCTTCTGGGTCTTCGGCGCCGCCGAGGGGGGCACCGGGCTCTGGGCCGCCGTGGGCTGCTGGGCCCGGCCGGCGTCCCGGTCGTCGGAGCCCGGCAGGAACAGCATCGCGTACGCCACCCCGCCCGCGAGCAGCACCAGGACGGCGGCCAGCAGGGTCCGCACCGGCGAGCGCGGCTTGCGGGGCGCGTCGGGGCTGCGGTGGCGGCCGTGCAGGTCCGCGCGCCGGCGCACCTCGGGCAGGCGGGCGGGGTCGGGTTCCGGCAGCGGGAACACGAAGTCGCCGTCGGGCTCGGGGGCGGAGCGGACCAGCGAGCGCAGCCAGCCGCGCAGCTCCTCGAAGTCGGGCCGCTCGGTGGGGTCCTGGCGCAGCAGGGACTCCACGACGGGGCGCAGCGCGCCGCACTCCTCGGCGAAGGCGGGCGGCTCGGCGCAGACCATGTCCACGAGCTCCGCGACGCTCTCCTCGGGGTACGGGGCGTGGCCCTGGACGGCCCGGTACAACAGGGCGCCGAGGGCCCAGAGGTCGGTGGCGGGGCCGACGGGCGCGGCGAGCTGCCAGGGGCCGCCGTGGACGGGGCCGGCCTGTTCGGGGGCCCAGCGCTCGGTGACGGGGCCGACGACGGCCATCCGGGTCTGGCGGGCCCGCTCCGCGTCGAGTCCGGTACGGGGACCGCCCCCGCCCTGCCCGGACCCGCCGCCCCAGCCCCCGGCGGACGGCACGGGCACGGGCCGGGCCACCGGGGCGGGGGGCACGGGGGCCGGGGGCACCGGCGGGCGGGCGCCGGGGGCGAAGGCGGCGGGCGGACGGGCCTCGGGAGCACGGGCTGCCGGACCGCCCGGGGCCCCGGGAGCAGGGGTCCCCGCGGCCCCGGGAGCAGGGGTCCCAGCGGCCCCGGGAGCAGGGGTCTGCAGGAACGCGGGCGGCGAGGGGTGGTCCTCCCCGGTGCCGTCCCCGGGATGCGGGTGGGGGGCGGGTGCCGGGGGGTCGGCCTGGTGGTAGCCCTGGGGAAGGGCGAGCTGCGCGGGGAGCGCGGGGCGGGGCGGGGCCGCGGGGGGCTCGGGCTCCGGGTGCGGGAGCCGGTCCTGCCGCGGGTCCTCGGCCGCCTCCTGCTGCGGCTGCGGCTCGGTCTCCTGCCGGCGGCGGGGGGCGGCCCCGTGCCAGGGCGTGGGGGCGGCGGTGTCCGGGCCGCCGTACGGGTACGCGTACTCCTGCGGCAGGTTGGCACCGGTCGGCGGGAGCTGCGGGACGACCACCGGTCCCCGTGTCCCGCGCTCCTGCGCCACCTTCTCGGCGGCGGCGCGGGAGCCGGCCCGGTAGGCGGCGACGGTCCGGGCACGGGCCGCGGCCAGGGCGTCGTCGCGGGTCCCGGCGGGCCGGGCGGGGGGCCCGGGCGAAGCGGCCGGGGCCGGGGCCGGGGCCGGGGCCGCGGCCGGGGGATCCGGCGGGGCGGACCACCCGGGTTCCGGATGCGCCCCGGACCCGTACGCGGACCCGGACCCGGACCCGGACCCGGACCCGTACGCGGACCCGGACCCGGACCCGGGCCCGTACGGGGGCTCGTACCCGGGCTCGGACGCGCGCTCCGGCTCGGGGAGGATGTGGTCGGAGTAGCGCGGCCCGGTGTCGTACCCGGGCGCCACCAGCGGGGCGTACACGGGCTCCCGTCCGCCGGGGGCGGGGGGCGGCGGCTCCCAGGGCGCGGCCGGGGCGCCCGGGCCCCCGCCCCAGGGCTCCCCCGCGGGCACCGGGTCGTAGCCGCACAGGGCGTCCTCGGCGGCGCCGGCCGCGAGCCCGGTGAGGACCACGCGGCCGTCCTCGCATATCAGGACCGTGCGGACGGTGATGTTGCGGTGCGTCCAGCCGTGCGCGTGCAGCACCCGCAGCGCGGTCAGCACGTCGGAGGCCACCTCCGCCGCCCGGTAGGGGGTGAGCGGTTCGTCGGCGATCAGGGCGGCCAGCGGCCTGGCGGGGACGAGTTCGCTCACGATCCACAGCGAGCCGTCCTCGGCGAACACGTCGAAGACCTGGTCGAGGCGGGGATGGTCCGGTACGGACGCGGCCGCCTGGGCCGCGGCGATCGCCCGGCGCACCGCGGGGAGTTCCCCCGCCGCGGCCGGCGTCGCGCGGGTCCCGTCGAGCAGTTCGGCGTCCACGACCTCGGGCAGCGGCACGTGCCGGACGAGGACCTCCTGCCCGCTGCGGGTGTCGAAGGCGCGGGTCTCCACCAGCTCGTACTCGTCGGTCGGCGGTAACGGCAGACGGTAGCGGTCGGCCAGGATCCGGCCGGCGTAGTCCTCCACATCGCCTCCCCCGAGTGCGGTGGGTCCCCCATGGCCCCCGCTGACACGATACGTGGCCCGGGCCGCCCGCGTCCCGGGCTTGGGAGGGCCGTCAGCCCAACTGCTGGAAGGTGTCGAAGGCGGTGTTGCGGATCTGCGTGCATTCGGGGCCGTCCCACTGGTCGGCCGGGCAGCTGATCATGATGGCGTAGCCGTTCTTGGCGTCCGCCCTGAAACCGCGGTTGAGGACGCGGACCTTCATGCCCTGCTGCTCGCGCTCGAACTCCCAGTCGGCGACGGTCGGGTAGTTCCGGTAGCCGACGGATTCGAGGCGGATCAGGCGGTAGTTCTTGCTGCTGCCGGCCACGGCCGGGGCCAGTTCGGCCCAGGCTGCGCGGGCGTCGTTGCCCGGGCTGTCGGTGTGGTCGACCTGGATACGGGGGAAGCCGCCGGAGCGGCTGTATATCGCACCCGAGTCACTGCCGGCGGTGTCGGTCTGGTGGAAGCCCTCGGGCATCGCCATCGCGAACCGGAAGCGGGGGTCGGTCACCGTCGTGAAGCCGGCGGGGACGCCCGCCCCGCCGCCGGTGCCGCCCGGGCTGGCGCCCTGGCCCTGGCTGCTCTGCCCCTGGCTCTGGGCGGGGTCGGCGCCGCCGCCGGGAGTCGCACCGGGGGCCGCCTGGCCCGGGCTGCCGGCCGGGGTCGGGCTCGGCGGCGGCGGCGTCGCGCTCGGCGAGGTGGCCTGCGACGCGGCCGGGGCGTTGCCCGGGGACTGGCCGGCGGAGGCCGCGGGGGTCGGGCCGCCCTTGCCCTCGTTCTTCCGGCCGCCCTTCTCGTCGTCGCCGCTGACCGCGTACGCGATGAGCGAGCCGATGACGGCCAGGGCCACGAGCACGCCGGCTATCGCGAGGGCGATGGTGCGGCGCGGCATCACGTCGGTGAGCGACGCCGGGGCCGCCGTCTTGGGACGCTGCGGCGGGGCCGCGGCGGCGGAGGCGGCCGCGGCTTCGGCGGCCGCCGCCTTGCGGGCCGCCTTCAGGGCGGCGCGGGTGCGGTCGCGCTGCTCGCGTTCGCGCTGCTCGCGCTCCTTCTTCGCCGCCTTCTCGGCGGCCTTCTCCGCTGCCTTCTGCGCCTCCACCTCGGCCTTGGTGAAGGAGATCGGGCGGGTCTCCTCGACCGGAGGGAGGGGCGCGGGGGCCGGCCGGGACTCGGGGGCGTTGATCACGGCGGTGAGCATCGTCCGGGCGCGGTCCTCGTCGAGGCGCAGCGCCGGGTCCTTGACCAGCAGCCCGTAGATGACCTCGGTCAGGGCCGGACCGGCGTTCTTGGGCGGGTCCACGGCCTCGGTCATCACCGCGGTGAGGGTGGCGAGCGCGGAGCCCTTGTCGTAGGGGGGCACGCCCTCCACGGCGGCGTACAGCAGTCCGCCGAGGGACCACATGTCGGCGGGCGGGCCGGGCTTGTAGCCGCGGGCGCGCTCGGGGGAGATGTACGAGGGGGCGCCGACGAGCATGCCGGTGGAGGTGATGGAGGGGTCGCCCTCGACCTGGGCGATGCCGAAGTCGGTGAGGACGACGCGGCCGCTGCCGGCGATGAGCACGTTGGACGGCTTCACGTCGCGGTGCAGGATCCCCTGGCGGTGCGCCGCGCGCAGGACGTCGAGCACGGCGAGCCCGACCTCGGCGGCGCGGTGCGGGGTCAGCGGACCGTTCTCGCGGACGAACTCGGCGAGGGAGGGGCCCTCGATGAGCTCCATGACGATCCAGGGGCGGGCGTCCTCGTCGACGACGTCGTAGACGGTGACGGCGCCCTCGTTGCGGATGCGCGCGATGGCCTTGGCCTCGCGGAGGGTGCGGGTGATGAGGCGGCGCTTCTCGTCCTCGTCGACGCCGCTGCTGAAGCGGAGTTCCTTGACGGCGACGGTCCGGCCGAGGACCTCGTCCTCGGCCCGCCACACGGTGCCCATGCCGCCCTTGCCGAGGACGGCCCCGAGCCGGTACCGGCCCGCCAGCAGCCGCCCCTTGTGCTTCGCGTCCCGGTCGGCCGGGGCTTCCGCGTCCTCGGCGTCCTTCGGCTCGGCGCCGGTCCGGGCCTTCCCGGCGGATGCGGGCGCCGCGTCAGGACCGTTGCCGGCCACGGGCTTCGCGTCCTCGCCGCCGCTCCTCGAAGCCGCCTTCCCGGCCGTCTTCCGCTCCCCGGCCGCGGGCTCGGCGTCCTGCGGCACGGCCTTCGAGGCCGCGGGCGCGGACTTCGCGTCCCGCGGCTCGACCTTGGAATACGCCTCCGCAGCCGGCTTCCGGTCCGCCGACGCGGACTTCGCCTCCTGCGGCTCGGCCTTGGAGAACGGCTTCGCGTCCTGCGGCTCGGCCTTCGGCGCAGCCTCTGCGGCCGTTTTCCGCTCCTCGGGTGCGGACTTCACGCCCTGCCGCTCGGCCTTCGGGGCGGCCTCCTCGGCCGCGGGCCGCGCGTCCCGCGGCTCCGGCTTCGGGGTCTTCCCGGCCGGTATCCGGTCCTCGGGTGCGGACTTGGCGTCCTGCGGCCCGGTCCCGGGCCGGGCCTCCTGCGCCGCGCCGGAACCCTTCCCGGCGCTCGGCTCGGCATGTCCGGGCACCTCGGGCGCCGCCTTCCCGGACCTCGGCCGGGGCACTCCCGCCGCGACGGGTCCGGCCTGCGCTGCGTCAGATCCGGGCTCGGCGGCCGACTTCACCACACCACCGCCCTCGGAGGCACCGGCACCCTCAAGCTTCGCCGCAGGCGCCTCGGCAGGCGACTCGGTGTGCTCCGGCTTCGACATGCGTCCCCTCTGCGATCGTGCAGCCTGCCCCGGCTGCCCCCGGCAGCCGCCGGGGGCAAGGTAACCCACCCCGGCAGAAACCTCATTGTTGCTCACTCCGCATCGGACGGGAGCCCCGGGTCCGGCGGTTCCCCCATCCGGACGGCGGAGTCACGACGGAACGATGTCGGGCGCCCCCAGCCGTGCGGCATCGGCGGTCTGGTCGTCCGGCTGGCGCTGCGATTCGCGCTCCGCCTGAACCCGCTTCTCGTAGTGTTCCACTTCGTTCTCGATCTGCCGCTTGTCCCAGCCCAGCACCGGAGCCATCAGTTCCGCACACTCGCGGGCCGACCTCGTCCCCCGGTCGAAGGTCTCGATCGAGATCCGGGTCCGCCGCGTCAGCACGTCGTCCAGATGCCGCGCCCCCTCGTGCGAGGCGGCGTACACGACCTCGGCCCGGAGGTAGTCCTCCGCACCGGTCACCGGCTCGCCCAGCGCCGGGTCGGCCGCGATCAGGTCGAGCAGTTCCTCCGTCAGCGCCCCGTACCGGTTCAGCAGGTGCTCCACCCGCACCACGTGGAGCCCCGTCCGCAGGGCGATGCGTGCCCGGCCGTTCCACAGGGCCCGGTAGCCCTCCGCGCCCACCAGCGGCACGTCCTCCGTGACGCACGGCGCCACCCGCTGGTCCAGGCCGTGCACCGCCTCGTCGACGGCGTCCTTCGCCATGACCCGGTACGTCGTGTACTTGCCGCCGGCCACCACCACCAGGCCCGGCACCGGATGGGCCACCGTGTGCTCGCGCGAGAGCTTGCTCGTCGCGTCCGACTCCCCCGCCAGCAGCGGCCGCAGGCCCGCGTAGACCCCCTGCACGTCGTCCCGGGTCAGCGGCACCGCCAGCACCGAGTTCACGTGCTCCAGCAGGTAGTCGATGTCGGCGCTCGACGCCGCCGGGTGCGCCTTGTCCAGGTCCCAGTCGGTGTCCGTGGTGCCCACGATCCAGTGCCGCCCCCAGGGGATCACGAACAGCACCGACTTCTCGGTCCGCAGGATCAGCCCGGTGTTCGAGTGGATCCGGTCCTTCGGGACCACGAGGTGGATGCCCTTGGAGGCCCGTACGTGGAACTGCCCGCGCTCGCCGATCAGCGCCTGGGTGTCGTCCGTCCACACCCCGGTCGCGTTCACGACCTGCTTGGCGCGGATCTCGTACTCCCCGCCGCCCTCCACGTCCCGCACCCGGGCCCCGACCACCCGTTCGCCCTCGCGCAGGAAGCCGACCACCCTCGCCCGGTTGGCGCAGTGCGCCCCGTACGCGGCGGCCGTGCGGACCAGCGTGGTCACGTAGCGCGCGTCGTCCATCTGGGCGTCGTAGTACTGCAGGGCGCCCACCAGGGCGTCCTTGCGCAGCGCCGGAGCGATGCGCAGCGCCCGCCGGCGCGAGAGGTGCCGGTGGGTGGGCAGGCCGCGGCCGTGCCCGCTGGAGACGGACATCGCGTCGTACAGGGCCACGCCCGATCCGGCGTAGAAGCGCTCCCACACCTTGTGCTGGAGCGGGTACAGGAACGGGACCGGCTTCACCAGGTGCGGCGCGAGGCGCTCCAGCAGCAGCCCCCGCTCCTTGAGCGCCTCGCGGACGAGGGCGAAGTCGAGCATCTCCAGATAGCGCAGGCCGCCGTGGAC
This sequence comes from Streptomyces sp. NPDC093801, assembly GCF_040701585.1. NCBI lineage: Bacteria > Bacillati > Actinomycetota > Actinomycetes > Kitasatosporales > Streptomycetaceae > Streptomyces > Streptomyces sp. NPDC093801. Next base: position 186,729 of record NZ_JBFBDP010000005.1, read on the forward strand.
GAGCTTGCTGGAGCGGCTCGACGTCCCCGACGCCCAGTCGCGCGCCTCCACCAGGCCGGTGGACAGGCCTCTGGTCACCGCGTCGAGCGCGGTGCCGGCTCCGACCACGCCGGCGCCGACGACCAGCACGTCCAGTTCGCGCTCGGCCATCCGGGCGAGGGCCTCCACGCGCTGCGCGGGTCCCAGTGTCGCTGTCCTCACGGCTGCCTCCCGTCGGTACGGGCCGCACCCGCCCGGTGCGGGTGATCCCGATCACATCTCCCGCCTCCGATTCTGACCGGCCTCGCCGACATCAGCCACCGGCTGTGGACAACACAGAGCAACCACGAGCCCACAATGCGACATATCTGTCATATATACGCCTAGTCTGACATTGCGCCAGCTCCGTTCGTCCACAGGACTTGCGCGCACCGCCCCCTCATGCATGCCAGGGAAGGGAAGGGACGGCCCCCCATGCCCGCAGATCTCGCCGTCATCGGACTCGGCCACCTCGGCCTCCCCCTCGCCCAGGCGGCCGTCGCCGCCGGGATCGAGACCGTCGGCTACGACAGCGGCCCCGCCACGGACAGCCCCCTCACCGCCGCCGAGATCCGCCGGATGTCGGCGGCCGGCTTCCGCGTCACCACCAACGCCGCCGAGCTCGGCCGGGTCCGCACCGCCGTCATCTGCGCCCCCACCCAGCTCGGCGCCGACCGGGCGCTCGACCTGGGGGCCGTCGGCGCGGCCGGCCGCACCCTCGCCGCCCGGCTGCGCCCGCACACCACCGTGATCCTGGAGTCCGCCGCCCACCCCGGGGTCACCGAGGAGTACCTGCGCCCCATCCTCGAAGAGGGCTCCGGCCTGCGCGCCGGACGCGACTTCCACCTGGCCTACTCCCCCAGCCGCCTCGACCCCGGCAACCGGACCCACACCATCGCCAACACCCCCAAGGTCATCGGCGGCCTCACCCCCGCCTGCACCGAATCCGCCCACGCCTTCTACGCCCGCCTCACCGAGAAGGTCGTCCGGGCCCGCGGCCTGCGCGAGGCCGAGACCGTACAGCTCCTGGAAACCAACTACCGGCACGTCAACATCGCCCTCATGAACGAGATGGCGGTCCTCTGCCACGACCTCGGCGTCGACCTCTGGGACGTCATCCGGTGCGCCGAGACCAAGCCGTACGGGTTCCAGGCCTTCCGCCCCGGCCCCGGCGTCGGCGGCCACGGCGTCCCCCTGGACCCGAACTACCTCCCCCACACCACCCGCACCCCCGGCCACCCCCTGCGCATGGTCGGCCTGGCGCAGGAGATCAACAACCGGATGCCGCAGTACGTCATCCAGCGCTGCGCCACCCTGCTGAACGAGCACGGCAAATCCGCCCGCGGCGCCCGCGTCCTCCTCCTCGGCGTCACCTACAAGCCCGACCTCGCCGACCAGGAGGGCTCGCCCGCCGCCGAGATCGCCAGCCGCCTCCTCGACCTCGGCGCCCTGATCAGCTACCACGACCCGTACATCCCGGCCTGGCGGGTCCGCGACCGGCCCGTGCCCCGCGCCGACTCCCTCTACGAGGCCGCCGCCAACGCCGACCTGACGATCCTGCTCCAGCACCACCGCACGTACGACATGCAGGGCCTGGCGGTGAAGGCCCAGCTCCTCCTCGACACCCGCGGCGCCAGCCCGGCCGGCGCGGCCCACCGCCTCTGACCGGGACGCCACCGCAGGTCACGGGCCGATTCCGGTTCGATCATCCGACCGAAATCCCCTCCAGGAATGTCGCGGTCCCCTGCTAGCCTGCGGCATCACTTATCTCGCACTTATGCCCCTCCGGGGCACACGTGCGCCTTGATCCCTGGGGGGGATTTCCATGAGCCAGAACTTCCAGCCGCCCGCACCCTCGTCCTACACCCCGGCCGCCGCCCCGGCACCGGCCCGGAGCGGCAACGTGGTCCTGGGGATCCTCGCCGCCGTCGTGGCCGGCCTCGTGGCCGCCGGCGTCTACGGCGCGATCGTCAAGGCCACCCACCACGAGATCGGCTACGCGGCGGTCGGCGTCGGCGCCCTGGTCGGGTTCGCCGCCGGCAAGGCCGGCGGGCGCAACGCCGTCCTGCCGGTCGTCGCCGCTCTGGTCTCCGTGGCCGCCGTGCTCGCGGGCCAGCTGTTCGGCATCGCCCTGGACGGCGCCGACCAGCTCTCCGAGAGCGTCGTGGACGTGCTGACCAACCGCACCTCCGACGTGGTCGAAAGCTGGAAGGACAACCTGGACCCGCTGACGTTCCTCTTCCTCGCCATCGGCGGCTACGCGGCCTTCCAGGTCGGCCGCAAGACCGCCGCCTGACGACCGCAAGGCGCTGAGCAGGCATTTCCCCCTCGAACCGGCGCCCCGGAACCTCTGTCGGAATCCGCGGCGCCGGTCATATGATCCGCGGCGTGTCTGCTCTCACGCCGCCGCTCGGCCGGCCACTCACCGAACCCACTGAGCACTTCCGGGACCTGGCCGTCCTGCGCTCGGCAGTCCAGCTCCGCGACGCGCAAGCCGTCGCCGCCGCCTTCGAGGCCCTCTCCGACGAGGACGACCGCGTCCTCGCCTCCTGGACCGTGGCGGAGACCCCCGACTGCGGGGACTTCCTCCGCGCGACCGCGGCCGGCCGCCCCGGCGACCCGCTCTTCCGCACGCTGTACGCCAACCACCTGATCCGGGCCGGCTGGAGGATCCGCAGCGACGCGCGCGCCCAGTACGTGAGCCGGGAGCAGTTCGACTCCTTCCACGCACACCTGCGGCGGGCCGAGGTCCTGCTCATCGACGTCTGCGCCGAATACCCGGCGTACGCCCTCGCCTGGTACCTGCGCGTCACCACCGCACGCGGGCTCGAACTGGGCCAGGGCGAGGCCCGACGCCGCTACGAGCGCCTCGCCGAACACCACCCGCACCACTACTCCGGCCAGTCCCAGCTGCTCCAGCAGCTCTGCCCGAAGTGGAGCGGCAGCTGGGAGGAGGCCGAGGCCTTCGCCCGCACCTGTGCCGAGGCCGCGCCCGAGGGCGGCCCGCAGGGAGCACTGGTCGCCGTCGCCCAGCTGGAGCGGTACCTGGAGATCGCGCGGGACGAGAACACGCCCGCCGCCGAAACGTATCTGCGCGAGCCCGCCCAGCACACCGCGCTGCTGGAGGCCGCCGCCCGCTCCGTCCTGCACCCGGCCGCCCGCACCGACGCCTTCCAGTCCGTCGGCGCCCACAACGCCTTCGCCGCCGCCCACAGCGCGGCGGGCCGCCACGCCGAAGCCGCCCCGCACTTCCGCGCCCTCGGCGACCGTGCCACCGAGTTCCCCTGGGGCTACGTCGCCGTAGACCACTCGGCCGCCTTCGCCCGCCACCGCAAGACCGCCCTGGCCAAGGGCTGAGGAAGACCACCATGACCACCGACACCCCGCCCGGGCACGTCACCGAAGACGGCGTCACCCACACCACCGTCGCCGGCATCCGCACCGTCCTGGCCCCCGGCTCCGGCCCCCTCACCGCCGGACTGCTCTTCCGGGTGGGCCGCGCCGACGAGACCCTCGCCACCAGCGGCGTCACCCACCTCGTCGAGCACCTCGCCCTGCACCACCACGGCCTGAGCGACCTCCACTACAACGGCGCCACCGCCGCCGCCCACACCCACTTCCTCGTCTCGGGCACGCCCGCCGAGGTCGTCGAGTACCTCAACGGCGTCTGCGCCGCCCTGCGCGACCTGCCCATGGACCGCCTGGAGACCGAGAAGGAGATCCTGCGCACCGAGGCCGCCGGCCGTGCGCAGGGTGCCGCCCACGGCCTGCCCCTGTGGCGCTACGGCTCCCGGAGCTACGGCCTGACCAGCTACGCCGAGACCGGCCTGCACCGGCTCACCGCCGACGACGTCCGCGACTGGGCCCGCACCCGCTTCACCACGGAGAACGCGGTGCTGTGGCTCACCGGCGACACCGTGCCCGAGGGCCTCGACCTCACCCTGCCCTCCGGCACCTGGCACCCCGCACCGCAGCCCACCTCCGCGCTGCCGAGCACGCCCGCGTACTTCCAGGGCCCCGACGGCGTCGCCGTACTCACCTCGGTCATCCCCCGCTCGACGGCGGGAAGCCTGTTCGCCGAGGTGCTCGGCAAGGAGCTCTTCCGCGAACTGCGCCAGAAGGGCGGCTACTCCTACACCGCGGCCGCCGACTACTGCCCGCGCGACACCGACTGGGCGACCGTCACCGCGTACGCCGACGCGCTGCCGCAGAAGCAGGACGCGATGATCGGCGCGTTCGTGGACGTGCTCGCCAAACTCCGCGCCGGCCGCATCGAGCAGGCCGACCTGGCCGCCGTACGGACCTCCGCGCTCGCTCAGTTCGACCGTCCGGAGCCGGCCGCCGCCAGGCTCCCCTCCGAGGCGATGAACCTGCTGCTGCGCCACCCCTCCCTCAGCCACGCCGAGAGCCGCGCCGAGATCGAGGCGGTCACCGTCGCCGACCTCCAGCGGGTCGCGCGCGAGGTGTGGGCCGACGCCCTGATGCAGGCCCCGGGCCGGGGCGTGGACTGGGCCGGGCTCACGGAGGCCCCCGCCTGGTCCGCGGACCTGGTCACCGGACGGCGCTACGCCGCTGTGGAGGACCGGCGGACCACCCTGCTGGTGGCGCGCGACGGGATCAGCCTGGTCCGCCCGGAAGGCCACCTGACCGTCCGGTACGCCGAGTGCTCCCTGATGCAGGCCTACCCGGACGGCGCCCGCCACCTCGTCGGCCACGACGGCTTCACCATCACGGTCGAGCCGACCCTGTTCGGCATCACGGCGGCCGAACTGGCCCCCCTGGACGCCGGCGTCCCGCCCGCCGCGGTGGTGCGCATGCCGCCCCGCGACCCGGCCCGCATCCCGCAGCCCCGTCCGGCCGGGCCGGCACCCGACGCGCCCCGTCCGCCCAAGGGCTGGTTCACCGCCCTGCTCTGGGTGCTGGGCGTCCCGGCCCTGCTGTTCGGCGGCCTCTCGTCCGTGACCACGCTGGCGCTGCTCAGCAACGGCACGGACGACCCCGACGACTGGCTGGTCCTGGTCGCCCTGTGGGTGTTCTCGTCCTTCTTCCTCGTCCCCTGGTGGATCTGTCTGCGCCGCCGCAAGCAGGGCAAGAGCTGAGGAACGCCGGAGGGCCGGCACCCCCGAGCGGGGTGCCGGCCCTCCGGCGTGCGTGCGTGACGGGGTCAGCGGCGGTGCTGGGAGTCCGCCACCGTGACCTCGACGCGCTGGAACTCCTTGAGCTCGCTGTAGCCGGTGGTGGCCATCGAGCGGCGCAGGGCGCCGAAGAGGTTCATCGAGCCGTCCGGGGTGTGCGACGGGCCGGTCAGGATCTCCTCGGTCGTGCCGACCGTGCCGAGGTTGACCTTCTTGCCGCGCGGCACGTCCTCGTGGACGGCCTCCATGCCCCAGTGGTGGCCCTTGCCGGGCGCGTCGGTGGCGCGGGCCAGCGGGGAGCCCATCATCACGGCGTCCGCGCCGCAGGCGATGGCCTTGGGCAGGTCGCCGGACCAGCCCACGCCGCCGTCGGCGATGACGTGCACGTAGCGGCCGCCGGACTCGTCCATGTAGTCGCGGCGCGCCGCGGCCACGTCCGCGACGGCCGTGGCCATCGGGACCTGGATGCCGAGGACGTTGCGCGTGGTGTGCGCGGCGCCGCCGCCGAAGCCGACGAGGACGCCCGCGGCACCGGTGCGCATCAGGTGCAGGGCCGCCGTGTAGGTGGCGCAGCCGCCGACGATGACCGGGACGTCGAGCTCGTAGATGAACTGCTTGAGGTTCAGCGGCTCGGCGGCGCCCGAGACGTGCTCGGCGGAGACCGTGGTGCCGCGGATGACGAAGATGTCGACGCCCGCGTCCACGACGGCCTTGGAGAACTGCGCGGTGCGCTGCGGGGAGAGAGCGGCGGCGGTGACGACGCCCGAGTCGCGCACCTCCTTGATCCGCCGGCCGATGAGGTCGGCCTGGATCGGCGCGGCGTAGATCTCCTGGAGGCGGCGGGTGGCGGCCTCCTCGTCCAGCTCGGCGATCTCGTCGAGCAGCGGCTGCGGGTCCTCGTAGCGGGTCCACAGGCCCTCGAGGTTCAGCACGCCCAGGCCGCCGAGCTCGCCGATGCGGATGGCGGTCTGCGGGGAGACCACGGAGTCCATGGGGGCGGCCAGGAAGGGGAGCTCGAAGCGGTACGCGTCGATCTGCCAGGCGATCGAGACCTCCTTCGGGTCCCGCGTACGCCGGCTCGGGACGATGGCGATGTCGTCGAAGGCGTACGCCCGGCGGCCGCGCTTGCCGCGCCCGATCTCGATCTCAGTCACGTGTGGTGGCCTTTCCTCTGGGTCTGCCCGTCCAGTATCCCCGAACCCCGGGGACCCGCGTTCCGATGACCGCTGTACGGACGCACGCGCGGGCGTCCGCGGACGCGCCGGAGGGGCGGGCCCGGGCGGGCCCGCCCCTCCGGACGGTCATCCTGTTCAGCCCTTGCGGCTGTAGTTCGGCGCTTCCACCGTCATCTGGATGTCGTGCGGGTGGCTCTCCTTGAGGCCCGCCGAGGTGATCCGGACGAACCGGCCGCGGTCCTGGAGCTCCGGCACCGTACGGCCGCCGACGTAGAACATCGACTGGCGCAGGCCGCCGACGAGCTGGTGGACCACCGCGGAGAGCGGGCCGCGGTAGGGGACCTGGCCCTCGATGCCCTCGGGGATCAGCTTGTCGTCGCCGCCGACGCCCTCCTGGAAGTAGCGGTCCTTGGAGAACGACTTGCGGTCGCCGCGGGACTGCATCGCGCCGAGCGAGCCCATGCCGCGGTACGACTTGAACTGCTTGCCGTTGATGAAGAGCAGCTCGCCGGGGGACTCCTCGCAGCCCGCGAGGAGCGAGCCGAGCATCACCGTGTCGGCGCCCGCGACCAGGGCCTTGGCGATGTCGCCGGAGTACTGGAGGCCGCCGTCGCCGATGACGGGGACACCCGCGGCCTTGGCGGCCAGCGAGGCCTCGTAGATGGCGGTGACCTGCGGGACGCCGATGCCGGCGACGACGCGGGTGGTGCAGATGGAACCGGGGCCGACGCCGACCTTGATGCCGTCGACGCCCGAGTCGATCAGCGCCTGGGCGCCGTCGCGGGTGGCGACGTTGCCGCCGATGACGTCCACGGAGGAGTTCGACTTGATCTTGGCGACCATGTCGCCGACCAGGCGGGAGTGGCCGTGGGCGGTGTCGACGACGATGAAGTCGGCGCCCGCCTCGATCAGGGCCTGGGCGCGCTCGTACGCGTCGCCGGCGACACCGACGGCGGCGCCGACCAGCAGGCGGCCGTCCTTGTCCTTGGCGGCGTTCGGGTACTTCTCGGCCTTGACGAAGTCCTTGACCGTGATGAGGCCCTTGAGGACGCCCGCGTCGTCGACCAGCGGGAGCTTCTCGATCTTGTGGCGGCGCAGCAGCTCCATGGCGTCCACGCCGGAGATGCCGACCTTGCCCGTGACCAGCGGCATCGGGGTCATGACCTCGCGCACCTGGCGGCTGCGGTCCGACTCGAAGGCCATGTCGCGGTTGGTGACGATGCCGAGGAGCTTGCCGGCGGGGTCCGTGACCGGGACGCCGGAGATGCGGAACTTCGCGCAGAGCTCGTCGGCCTCGCGCAGCGTCGCGTCCGGGTGCACCGTGATCGGGTCGGTCACCATGCCGGACTCGGAGCGCTTGACCAGGTCGACCTGGTTGGCCTGGTCGGCGATGGAGAGGTTGCGGTGCAGGACGCCGACGCCACCCTGGCGGGCCATCGCGATGGCCATGCGGGACTCGGTGACCTTGTCCATGGCCGCGGACAGCAGCGGCACGTTCACCCGGACGTTGCGCGAGATGAGGGAGGAAGTGTCGATCTCGTCGGGAGCCATGTCCGACGCGCCCGGCAGCAGCAGCACGTCGTCATAGGTCAGTCCGAGCGCGGCGAATTTGTCGGGTACTCCGTCGGCGGTCATGACACCTTCCCAAATGGTCTTGCTCAGCGCGGATGTCCATGCTAACGGGATCCCGAGGCGTCTCATTCCACGACCAAGGTCAAGCAGAAGATTCGTGGTTTCCTACGAGGCTCCCTACGGGCGGGACCGCCGGCTCACTGCTCCGCGAGCGCGCGCAGCCGGCTCAGCGCACGGTGCTGCGCGACCCGCACCGCACCGGGGGACATGCCGAGCATCTGGCCGGTCTCCTCGGCGGTCAGCCCGACGGCCACCCGCAGCACGAGCAGCTCGCGCTGGTTCTCGGGCAGGTTGGCCAGCAGCTTCTTGGCCCAGGCGGCATCGCTGCTGAGCAGCGCACGCTCCTCCGGACCGAGGGAGTCGTCGGGCCGCTCCGGCATCTCGTCGGACGGCACGGCGGTGCTCCCCGGGTGCCGCATGGCGGCCCGCTGGAGGTCGGCGACCTTGTGCGCGGCGATGGCGAAGACGAACGCCTCGAAGGGGCGCCCGGTGTCCCGGTAGCGCGGCAGCGCCATCAGGACGGCGACGCACACCTCCTGCGCGAGGTCCTCGACGAAGTGACGGGCGTCACCCGGGAGCCGCGACAGCCGGGTGCGGCAGTAGCGGAGGGCCAGGGGGTGCACGAAGGCCAGCAGGTCGTGCGTGGCCTGTTCGTCGCCGTCGACCGCACGGCGTACGAGCGCGCCGACGGCCCCGGCGTTGCCGCCTTTGGCGGCGCCGGTGGGGCCTGTGGCCGGGGGTGACCCCAGGGCCTCGTCGTCGCGCATCGATCCATGGTGCCTTGGCGCCGGAGCGTTCGCGGCATCGCGGTCCGTGTTGTGCATCGAAGCGTTATGAGCGGGTGCGCCGGAGCTCATCTTCTGCGCCCTCCCCTCCGCTCGGCCCGAATCGTCGTCCCCGAGGACTCGACCTCTCCAAGAATGCGGCACACCATCAAGGATGCGGCATCGCGCCCGAAGCGACACGTCCCCCGGATTGTGCCCCGTCAATCCCCGACGGGACACCGGTCGGGACGGGACTTTTCGCTCGCCGATGCCGACCGGGGCCTGCCGCCCCGCCCGCCATCGGCGGACGGGACCGCTCCGGTCAGCCGGACGCCGCTGACCCGGTCAGCGGACGAGGCCCCAGCGGAAGCCGAGCGCCACGGCGTGCGCCCGGTCCGAGGCGCCGAGCTTCTTGAACAGCCTGCGGGCGTGGGTCTTGACCGTGTCCTCGGAGAGGAAGAGCTCGCGCCCGATCTCCGCGTTGGACCGGCCGTGGCTCATGCCCTCCAGCACCTGGATCTCGCGCGCGGTGAGGGTGGGCGCCGCGCCCATCTCCGCCGAGCGCAGCCGGCGCGGGGCCAGCCGCCAGGTCGGGTCGGCGAGGGCCTGGGTGACCGTGGCCCGCAGCTCGGCGCGCGAGGCGTCCTTGTGCAGGTAGCCGCGGGCGCCGGCGGCGACCGCGAGGGCCACGCCGTCCAGGTCCTCGGCGACCGTCAGCATGATGATGCGGGCGCCCGGATCGGCCGACAGGAGCCGGCGGACGGTCTCGACACCGCCGAGGCCGGGCATCCGTACGTCCATCAGGATCAGGTCGGACCGGTCGGCACCCCAGCGGCGGAGGACTTCCTCGCCGTTGGCGGCCGTCGTCACACGCTCGACGCCGGGCACGGTGGCAACCGCGCGACGGAGCGCCTCTCGGGCAAGCGGGGAGTCGTCGCAGACGAGGACGGAAGTCATGACCGCCCTCCGCAGCTGCTGATGCGCGTCACCTTGAGCCTCCAGGCTGGTACGTATCGTCACCTGTGCGGTCGACGTCCTCGGACACCTGTCCGGGAACTTCTCGTTTCAACCGCACTCGCTCTCTCAACGATGGTCACTCGAAAGAGTTACGGGTCGGACGGACACCTTCGGCACTCTACGTGAGGAAGCGATCACGACGCTGGAGCCACCCTCCGCGCGTCCTCCATCTGGAGCTATGCCCTATTTGGCGGCTTTCCTTCCGTTTGCCATGTGTCTGAGGCTAGATTCCCAATGAGTCATATTTACATCTACTACGACAGTAGGTGTGGAGACATGGACCCTATCCGCCTCAGTACCGGCACCAAGAGGACTACCCATGGCAGATTTCTCCCGCCTCCCCGGACCGAACGCCGACCTCTGGGACTGGCAGCTGCTCGCAGCCTGCCGCGGAGTCGACAGCTCCCTGTTCTTCCATCCGGAAGGCGAGCGGGGCGCGGCCAGGAGTGCGCGCGAGGCCTCGGCTAAAGAGGTCTGCATGCGCTGCCCGGTGCGCTCGGAATGCGCCGCGCACGCCCTCGCCGTCCGCGAGCCCTACGGGGTGTGGGGCGGCCTCACCGAGGACGAGCGCGAGGAGCTGATGGGCCGCGCGCGGCACCGTCTGATCCCCGCCTCCAGCACGATCGGCCCCAGCGCGCCGAACTGACCGCCGGCCGCACGACGCACGGATGGGCGGCCGGAGAAGCGTACGAAGGAACGTTTCCCCTCCATCTCTCGGACCGTCCCCGACCCCCTCGAACCCCTTCCGGATCCGCCCGCGCACCGGGCGTGTCGCACCGACGCGCACCCGCGGGGCGCGCGGCCGGTCAGCGGGCGGCGGCCCGCACCAGCTCCCCCAGGGTCGCCGCCACCGCCGGCACGCGCGCCAGGTCGGGCAGCGTCAGCGCCACGACCTCCCGCTCCACCGCCGGCTCCACGGCCAGGGTGCTCACGCCCTTCGCCCGTACGGACTCCACCGCCAGCTCCGGCAGCACCGCCACCCCCAGCCCGGCGCCGACCAGGCCGACCACGGCCGGGTAGTCGTCGGTGGCGAAGTCGATGCGCGGGGTGAACCCCGCGCCCTCGCAGACCTCCACCAGGTGGCGGCGGCAGCGCGGACAGCCCGCGATCCAGGGCTCGTCGGCCAGCTCCGCCATGCCCACCCGGCCGGCGCCGGCCAGCGGGTGCGCCTCGGGCACCAGCCCGACGAGCCGGTCGGTCAGCAGCGGGGTGACCACGAGGTCCTCCCACTCGGCCACGGCCGAGGCCCCGGCGTAGCGGAAGGCCAGCGCGAGGTCGCAGTCCCCCTCGCGCAGCATCTCCACCGAACGCGGCGGCTCCGCCTCCACCAGGGAGATGCGGGTGCCCGGATGCCCGGCGCGCATCGCCGCGAGCGCGGTCGGCACCAGCGTGGAGCTGCCGCTGGGGAAGGAGACGAGCCGTACCCGCCCCGCGCGCAGCCCGGCGATGGCCGCGACCTCCTCCTCGGCGGCGGTCAGCCCGGCCAGGATCCCGGCGGCGTGCCGCACGAGGGCCTCCCCCGCCTGGGTCAGCCGCATCTCACGGCCCGTACGGACCAGCAGCGGGGTGCCGGCCGACTGCTCCAGCGCCTTCATCTGCTGGGAGACGGCGGGCTGGGTGCACCCGAGTTCACGGGCGGCGGCGGAGAAGGAACCGGTCCCGGCGACAGCGCGCAGGATCCGCAGGTGGCGTGCCTCAATCACCCTTCGAGCATAAGCCCGCCTTTTGCCGCGGCCGCCATGTCCAGCCGCGCCTTTGGGAAGGGGCGCGCAGGGGTACGGGAGTCGGCGCGGGCGGCTATTTTGCGCACATGACGACTGCGTTGATCACTGGATCCACGGCGGGCATCGGCGCCGCCTTCGCCCGGCGGCTCGCCGCCCAGGGGCACAACCTCGTCCTGGTGGCCCGGGACGCGAAGCGGCTGGCCGAGCAGGCCACCGAGCTGCACGACCGGCACGGCATCGAGGCCGAGGTCCTGGCCGCCGACCTCTCCACGGACGAGGGCATCGCTGCGGTCGAGGCCCGCCTCGGCGACCGTACGCACCCGGTGGACCTGCTGGTCAACAACGCCGGCTTCGGCAACAAGGGCCGCTACCTGGAGGTCTCCATGGCCGACGAGCTGGCCATGCTCAAGGTGCACATCGAGGCGGTGCTGCGGCTGACCTCGGCGGCGACGGAGTCGATGCGCTCGCGCGGCCGCGGCGGGGTCGTCAACGTCGCCTCGGTCGCCGCCTTCGTCCCCCGCGGCACCTACGGCGCGAGCAAGGCCTGGGTCGTCCAGTTCACCCAGGGCGCGGCCCGGGACCTGGCCGGGTCCGGGGTGCGGATGATGGCGCTGTGCCCCGGCTTCGTGCGCACCGAGTTCCACCAGCGGGCCGGCATGGGCACCGACAACATCCCGGGCTGGCTGTGGCTCGACGCCGACAAGCTGGTGGCCGCCGCGCTGGCCGACCTGGCGCGCGGGAAGACGGTGTCCGTCCCGGACCCGCGGTACAAGGCGCTGATGGGCGTGGTGAAGCTGACGCCGCGCGGGCTGCTCGGCGGCGTGTCCTCCCGGACGGGGCGCAAGTACGGGCCGCAGTGACCCCTGCCCGACCGGCCAGTAGCCACGGCAAACGGGTGAAATCTCCCTAAACTGGACGTGTCTCATCCACTGCGGGAGGCGACGCGATGACGTTCGTACAGGTGATTGACTACGAAACAAGGCGGTTCGACGAGATGAACGCCCTCATCGACCGCTACGCGGAACAGACCAGCGGGAAGCGCACCGTCACGCACACCATGATCGGCCGGGACCGCGAGGCCCAGAACCACTACGTGGACCTCGTCGAATTCCCCTCCTACGAGGAGGCGATGAAGAACTCCCACCTCCCCGAGACCGACCGGATGTTCCAGGAGATGGTCGCCCTCTGTGAGGGAATGCCGAAGTTCATGAACCTCGACGTGGTCCGCGACGAGTACCTCAACAAGCTCGTCGTGAACCGGATGTTCGAGGAGTGCATCCTCAAGGGCGACTTCGCCGCCCTGGAGGAGTGCCTGGCCATGGACTACACCGACCACGACATCATGGAGGGCGAGGGCCAGAGCAACGGCCGCGACGGCATGCAGCAGACCATCAGCATGTGGAGGGAAGCCTTCGACTTCTCCTTCGACCAGACCCGCCAGATCGCCGAAGGCGACTGCGTCACGACGCTCTGGAACTGGAAGGGCACCCAGAAGGGCACGTTCATGGGCGTCGCCCCCACGGGCAGGGAAGTGACGATGTCGGGGTGTACGACCTTCCGCCTCGACAACGGCCGGATCGCCGAGGGCTGGTGGTACTACGACGCGCCCGGCCTGATGCGCCAGATGGGCATGATGCCCGAGTAGGCCGGCACGCAAGAGGCCCTGGTCACCCCCGCGTTGCAGCGGTGACCAGGGCCTTCTCGGCTAGCGCTCGGACTCAGCCTCAGTGGCTGTGACCGTGGCCGTGACCGTGACCGGCCTCGGCCTCCTCCTCCGCCGGCTTCTCGACGACCAGGGTCTCGGTCGTGAGGAGCAGGGAGGCGATGGAAGCGGCGTTCTCCAGCGCGGAGCGGGTGACCTTGACCGGGTCGATGACGCCGGCCTTGACCAGGTCGCCGTACTCGCCGGAGGCGGCGTTGAAGCCGTTGCCCTTCTCCAGCTCCGCCACCTTCGAGGTGATGACGTAGCCCTCGAGGCCGGCGTTCTCGGCGATCCAGCGCAGCGGCTCGACGGCGGCGCGGCGGACGACCGCCACACCCGTGCCCTCGTCGCCGGTCAGGCCGAGGTTGCCCTCGAGCACCTTGACGGCGTGGACGAGCGCGGAGCCACCGCCGGAGACGATGCCCTCCTCGACCGCGGCGCGGGTCGCGGAGATGGCGTCCTCGAGACGGTGCTTCTTCTCCTTGAGCTCCACCTCGGTGGCGGCGCCGACCTTGATGACGCAGACGCCGCCGGCGAGCTTCGCCAGGCGCTCCTGCAGCTTCTCGCGGTCCCAGTCGGAGTCCGTGGACTCGATCTCGGCCTTGATCTGGTTGACGCGGCCCGCGACGTCAGCGGCGTTGCCGCCACCGTCGACGATGGTCGTGTCGTCCTTGGAGATGGTCACGCGGCGCGCGGAACCGAGGACGTCCAGACCGGCCTGGTCGAGCTTGAGGCCGACCTCCTCGGCGATGACGGTGGCACCGGTGAGGGTGGCCATGTCCTGGAGCATCGCCTTGCGGCGGTCGCCGAAGCCCGGGGCCTTGACGGCGACCGCGTTGAAGGTGCCGCGGATCTTGTTGACGACGAGGGTGGAGAGCGCCTCGCCCTCGACGTCCTCGGCGATGATCAGCAGCGGCTTGGAGCCACCCGCCTGGATGACCTTCTCCAGCAGCGGCAGGAGGTCCTGGATGGAGGAGATCTTGCCCTGGTTGATCAGGATGTACGGGTCGTCGAGGACGGCCTCCATACGCTCCTGGTCGGTGACCATGTACGGCGAGAGGTAGCCCTTGTCGAAGGCCATGCCCTCGGTGAACTCCAGCTCCAGGCCGAAGGCGTTGGACTCCTCGACGGTGATGACACCGTCCTTGCCGACCTTGTCCATCGCCTCGGCGATGAGCTCGCCGACCTGCGAGTCCTGCGCGGAGAGCGCGGCGACGGCGGCGATGTCGGACTTGTCCTCGATCGGGCGGGCGGTCGCGAGGAGTTCCTCGGACACGGCCTTGACCGCGGCGTCGATGCCCTTCTTCAGGGCGGCCGGGGAGGCGCCGGCGGCGACGTTGCGCAGACCCTCGCGGACGAGCGCCTGGGCGAGCACGGTGGCGGTGGTGGTGCCGTCACCCGCGATGTCGTTGGTCTTGGTCGCCACCTCCTTCACGAGCTGGGCGCCGAGGTTCTCGTACGGGTCGTCCAGCTCGACCTCGCGGGCGATGGTGACACCGTCGTTGGTGATGGTGGGGGCGCCGAACTTCTTGTCGATGACGACGTTGCGGCCCTTGGGGCCGATCGTCACCTTGACCGTGTCGGCAAGCTTGTTGACGCCGCGCTCGAGGGCGCGACGGGCGTCCTCGTCGAACTTCAGGATCTTCGCCATGGGAGCGGTTCAGCCCTCTCGAAAACTCGGGTTTAACGAACCGCGCCCCTCGCCGCCCGGCAATCAGCGGGGTGACCAGGGGCGCAGTTCAAAGCAATGCGTGAGAAGTGATTACTTCTCGACGATCGCGAGCACGTCGCGGGCCGAGAGGACGAGGTACTCCTCGCCGCTGTACTTCACTTCGGTGCCGCCGTACTTGCTGTACAGCACGATGTCGCCGACGGAGACGTCCAGCGGGAGACGCTGGCCGTCCTCGAAGCGGCCCGGGCCGACCGCGAGGACGACGCCCTCCTGGGGCTTCTCCTTCGCGGTGTCCGGGATGACCAGGCCGGAGGCCGTGGTCTGCTCGGCGTCGAGCGGCTGGACCACGATGCGGTCCTCAAGCGGCTTGATGGCAACCTTGGAGCTGGCGGTCGTCACGATCCGACCTCCCCCTTCGGAGATCCGGGGTTAACTGTCTGAGGTGGCGACCAGGTCGATCCGTCGTCGCGGGTGCCGGACCTGCCTGTCGCTGTGTTGGCACTCACCGGGGGCGAGTGCCAGGTGTGACACTATTCCGGCGATTAGCACTCGGTCAAGCGGAGTGCCAACACGGTCCACTGGTTCCATGCATTCCGGCCGCCGGTCGCCCCGTTTGGCCCAAACCCGGCCCCCGCCGCGTCCGGCCCCGCCCCCGGACCGGTCCGGCACGCGGTGTGTGAGGCTGGACGGGTGCGCATCCTGGTCGTCGAAGACGAAGAGAACCTGGCCGAGTCCCTCCGGCAGGGCCTGTCCGCCGAGGGCCACCGCGTCGAGGTCGCCCACGACGGGCACCGGGGGCTGGAACTGGCCCTCACCGGCGGGCCGTACGACGTCGTCCTGCTGGACCTCATGCTCCCGGGCCCCGGCGGCGCCGAGATCTGCGCCCGCATGCGCGCCCACGGCGACCCCACCCCCGTCCTGGTGCTCACCGCCAAGGACGGCGAGTACGACGAGGCCGAAGGCCTCGACGCCGGGGCCGACGACTACCTCACCAAGCCGTTCTCCTTCGTCGTGCTCGGCGCCCGCCTGCGCGCGCTCGCCCGCCGCGCCGCCGGTCCCGCCGCCCCCGGACCCGCCGTCCTGCGGGCGGGCGACCTGGTCCTCGACCCGCACGACCGCCGCTGCCGCCGCGGCGCGCGGGACATCGAACTCACCGCCCGCGAGCTCGGCGTCCTCGCCTGCCTGATGGAGCGGCCCGGCCGGGCCGTCGCCAAGCAGGACATCCTCGACGAGGTCTGGGACTCCCCGCACGGCATCGACCCCAACATCGTCGAGGTCTACGTCTCCTCCCTGCGCAAGAAGATCGACGCGCCCTTCGGCCGCCGCTCCATCCTCACCGTCCACGGCACCGGCTACCGCATGGCCCCCGACGGCGGCTGACGGGTGGTGAGCAGTCTCCGCGCGCGGACCGCGCTCGCCGCCGCGCTCGCGATGGCCGCCGTGCTCGCCACCGGCGGGCTGTGGCTGTACACCCTGCTGCGCGGCAACCTCCTCGACAACACCACCGGCCGCACCGAGCTCGCCGCGCGGAAGGTCGCCGCGCAGGTCGACACCCGGACCCTCCCGCCCGGCGGCCGGCTGCCCGCACCGGAGACGGGCGTCGACCTGGTCCTCGTACGCGACGCGCAGGGCCGGACCGTGGCGAGCACCGCCGCCGGCGGGGAGCCCCGGGACATCCCCCGCCTCGACGGGCTGCGCCCCGGGCCCGGGCAGGACTCCCGGTCGGCCGTGCTGGCGCCCGCGCACGCCGGCGGACAGCGGCGCGTGGTCGTCGCGGTCGCCGCCCCCGGCCCGCCCGCGGCGCACGATCCGGCCGCCCCGCACACCGTGTACGCGATGACCGTCCTCGGCGACGTCGACGACGCCACCCGCGCCGTCGCGGTCGGACTGCTCGCCGGCGCCCCGCCGCTGACCGCCTTCGCGGCGGCCCTGGCCTGGTGGGCCACCGGGCACGCGCTGCGCCCCGTCGCCGCGATCCGCTCCGGGCTGGCCGCCGTCACCGCGAGCGAGCTGGACCGCCGCGTCCCCGACCCGGGCGGCGCGGACGAGATCGCCCGGCTGGCCCGGACCGTCAACGACACCCTCGACCGGCTGGAGCGCTCCGACGCCCGGCAGCGGCAGTTCACCGCCGACGCCTCGCACGAGCTGCGCAACCCGCTGGCCGCCGTCCGCTCCCGGCTGGAGGTGGCCCTGGCCATGGAGCGCCCCGACCGGGCGTCGGTGGCCGCAGCGCTGGCCGACACCGAGCGGCTCCAGCGGATCGCCGCCGACCTGCTGCTCCTGGCCCGCCTCGACGGCGGGCCCGCGCCGCGCCCCGAACCGGTGGACCTCTCGCTGCTGGCGGCGGAGGACGCGGCGCGCCGGCCCGCGCCCCGGGTGCCGCTGCGGCTGGAGGCACCGGCGCCGGTCCCGGCGTACGGGGACGCGGCGCGGCTGGAGCGGGCGCTGGCCAACCTGGTGGACAACGCCCTGCGGTACGCCCGGGGAGGGGTCGTGGTGCGGGCCCTCGCCCGCGACGGGTGGGTGGTGCTGGAGGTCGTGGACGACGGCCCGGGGATCCCGGAGGCGGACCGGGGCCGGATCTTCGAGCGGTTCGTACGGCTCGATGCGGACCGGGGCCGGGCCAGCGGCGGCACCGGCCTGGGCCTGGCGATCGCCCACGAGATCGCGCGGGCGCACGGGGGCGACGTGCGCGCCCTGGCGGCACCGGGCGGGGGCGCCCTGCTGGAGCTGCGGATCCCGGCCGGGGGGCGCTGAGCCGCCCGGCTCTCAGGTTTCCTTCAGCGGGGCTGGGCCAGGATCGACGGGCATGAGCGCACGACGGAGGAAACCCGGCACCACACGCACACGGACCGCCCGCAGGCTGCTGGTCGCCGCCTGCGCGGCGGCACTGCTGGCGGGCGGCGCCGTCTGGTACGCCTACCGGGACCTGGCGGCGGGCATCGGCAGCTCGAAGGCGCTGGACGGGGCGCAGAAGTCGGCGCACGGCGATGTGAACGTGCTGCTCATCGGGCTGGACAGCCGGCGCGACCAGAACGGCGACCCGCTCCCGGAGGCGGTGCTGGACCAGCTGCACGCGGGCAGCTCGGACATCGGCGGCTACAACGCCAACACCATGATCCTGCTGCACGTGCCGGGCGACGGCGGGCAGGCCAAGGCCTTCTCGATACCCCGGGACGACTTCGTCGAGCTGTCGGGGGCGGGAGGGGCGGCCGGGCCGGCCGGGCCGGCCGGGCCCGGGCGCAAGGACAAGATCAAGAAGGCGTACGGGCTGGCGAAGGGGGCCAGGGAGGAGCAGCTCGCCGCGCAGGGGGTCAAGGACCGGCGGCAGCTGGAGCGGGAAGGCCGCGAGGCGGGGCGCAGGGCCCAGATCGAGACGGTGCGGAACTTCCTGGGCGTGCCGGTCGATCATTTCGCGGAACTGAACCTGGCCGGCTTCTACCACCTGGCCGAAGCGCTGGACGGCGTACCGGTGTGCCTGAAGAAGCCGGTGAAGGACAGGTACTCGGGGGCGGACTTCCCGGCGGGCCGGCAGACGCTCAACGGGATCCGGTCGCTGGCGTTCGTACGGCAGCGGCACGGGCTGGACGGGGGCGACCTGGACCGGACGAAGCGGCAGCAGGCGTTCCTGGCGGGGGCCGCGCACAAACTGAATTCGGCCGGGACCTTCACCGATCCGGTAAAGCTGATCAAGCTGATCGACACCGCGAAACAGGACGTCGTGACGGATGCGGGGTGGGATCTGCTGTCGTTCGTGAAGCAGGCGAAAAACCTGGCCGGTGGAAAAGTGCAATTTTCGACACTCCCCGTCGAGGGCTTCGCAAGGAACCATGGGGAGGACGTCAACGTCGTAGATGATATGAAGATAAAGCGCCTCATTGCCGAGCAGATCGGTCCCCGGACCGCCACTGCGACGACCCCGAGTGCACCGGGCGCCGCATCTCCTTCCTCCCTCCCCCCATCGCCGTCAGCCCCTCCGCCGTCACGGCCCGAGCCGGACACCATCGACGGCGGCGGCGTTCCGTGCGTGGACTGAGGCCGCTGACGGCGGCGGGCGCCCGCCGCCGCACCGAAGCACTCCTGCTGGTCTTCGTCGTCGGC
Source organism: Streptomyces sp. NPDC093801 (assembly GCF_040701585.1). Classification (NCBI taxonomy): domain Bacteria; kingdom Bacillati; phylum Actinomycetota; class Actinomycetes; order Kitasatosporales; family Streptomycetaceae; genus Streptomyces; species Streptomyces sp. NPDC093801. The sequence goes on from NZ_JBFBDP010000005.1 coordinate 205,669, forward strand.
ATCGCCGTCTTCGGGCACGTGAGCGCGGGCCTGGCCATGAACGGCGAGCTGCCGCAGCACCTCACCAGCTTCGTGATCAGCATGACGCTGCTCTCCCTGGTGGGGCATCTCGGCATCCGCCGGTTCGCGGCGTACGCCGACCCGCTGATCTTCCCGCTCGCCATGCTGCTGACCGGGCTGGGGCTCGTCCTGATCCACCGGCTCGACCAGGGGTACATCGAGCGCTACGGTTCCGACGCGAACGCGCCCGGCCAGCTGATGTGGACGGTGGTCGGGGTCGCCGCCTGCCTGCTGGTGGTGGCACTGCTGCGCGACCACCGGCTGCTCCAGCGGTTCATCTACATCACGATGGCCGTCGCCCTGGTGCTGCTGATCGCGCCGGCGTTCTTCGGCGCGGACACGTACGGCGCGAAGCGCTGGATCATCCTCTTCGGGTTCTCGCTCCAGCCCGGCGAGTTCGTGAAGATCATGATCGCGATCTTCTTCGCGGGATACCTGGTCATCCACCGCGACTCGCTGGCCCTGACCGGCCGGAAGTTCCTGGGCATGCGGCTGCCGCCGATGCGCCAGCTCGGACCGATCATCACGGTGTGGATCATTTCGCTGCTCGTGCTGGTCTTCGAGCGCGACCTCGGCACCTCGCTGATCTTCTTCGGGGTGTTCGTGGTGATGCTGTACGTCGCCACCGAGCGCACCAGCTGGATCGTCTGCGGCCTGGTCATGGCGGCGGGCGGCGCCTTCGTGGTCGGCTCGACCGAGCCGCACGTCAAGGCGCGCGTGGCGGCCTGGCTCAACCCGCTGTCCTACTACTGGGAGCACCGCCCGCCGGGCGTCACCTCCGACCAGTCGGCGCAGGCGCTGTTCAGCTTCGGCACGGGCGGCGTCACGGGTACGGGCCTGGGGATGGGCCACCCCGAGCTGATCAAGTTCGCGGGGCGCAGCGACTTCATCCTGACGACGGTCGGCGAGGAACTCGGCCTGGCCGGCGTCATGGCCGTCCTGCTCCTGTACGCCCTCCTCGTGCAGCGGGGCCTGCGGATGGCCCTGGCCGCGCGGGACCCGTTCGGCAAGCTGCTCGCGGTGGGGCTCGCGGCGGCGCTGGCGCTCCAGGTCTTCGTCGTCGCGGGCGGCGTCACGGGCCTGATCCCCCTGACCGGCAAGGCCCTCCCCTTCCTGGCGAAGGGCGGCTCGTCACTCCTGGCCAACTGGATCATGATCGCCCTCCTGCTGCGGATCAGCGACAGCGCGGAACGCCAGCGGGAGGCCGACGCCCGAGGACCGGCGGAGACGACGATCACACCGGTGGTGGCGGGGGCGGGGGCACGGTAGGGGACTTGCGCCGCGGGACGGCCATCGCCCCCGCGAGGGGTCGGGGGCCGGGCGGTGGCTGCCCACCCACCTCGCAGCGGTACCTGACGGGGCGGTGGCGAAGACGGCGGCCGGGACCGGGGAACGACGGGACCTCGGCTGGGCGGCAGGGGGAGGGCTTGGGGGTTTCCCGTCAGTCTCATCGTCCTTCCGCGTCGTGACGGCCCGTCAAGGGCGCTCCCTCCGGTCGCGTCGCTGCGCGATGGCCTTCGGCCACCCTTGACAGGCCGCCCCGCCACGAAAAGCCGAAGACTGCCGGGAAACCCCCAAGAGAACGGCACGGTTCCTTGATGGACAACCGGCAGGACAGCAATCAGACGAGGTCGCCGGGGCCCGCCTCACCGCCCATCCGGCCCCTTTGAGCCTGCGACCGGGGCCGCCCCCACGCATCAGATCGCTACGCGCTCCTCTTTCCTCAGCGTCCGGCGACCGCCCGGGGCAGATCCCCGCGCCAAAGGACGAAGAGAGGGGCCTCCGGAGCCGATAAGCGCCTCAGATCGCTACGCGCTCCTCATTCCTCAGCGTCCGCAGTCCGTCCGGGGCCGATCCCCGCGCCAAAGGACGACCAGGACGCCATGGGGCGACGCCAGGCGCGTGAGATCGGTACGCGCTCCTCATTTCTCGGCGTCTGGCAGCCGCCTTGGGCTGGGATGCCCTGTCGGTCGTCCTGTGCCCAGACGGCGGCCGGACGCCGACACCAGGGCAGCGCGTAGCGATCTGATGCGCCTGACCTGCCCGGATGCCCATCACCTCGTCCTTGGGTGCGGAGATCGGCCCCGGACGGGGCGCAGACGCTGAGATTTCAGGAGCGCGTAGCGATCTGAGGCGCCTGTCGGCTCCGGAGGCCCATCTCCTCGTCCTTCGGTGCGGGGATCGGCCCCGGACGGACTGCGGACGCCGAGACGAGCGAAGCGCGTAGCGATCTGACGCGTGAGAGCGGCCCCGGTCGCATGCTCAAAGGGGCCGGATGGGCGGTGAGGCCGCCCCCGACCACCCCGCCTCGTCCCTGACACGGCCGCATGTCCATCAAGGAACCGTGCCGTTCTTTTGGGGGTTTCCCGGCAGTCTTCGGCTTTTCGTGGCGGGGCGGTCTGTCAAGGGTGGCCGAAGGCCATCGCGCAGCGACGCGACGAAGGAGCGCCCTTGACGGGCCGCCCCGACGCGGAAGGACGATGAGACGGACGGGAAACCCCAAGCCCTCCCCATCCCGTCCCGCCGAGACCCCGCCGTTCCCCGGTACCGCCCCGCCGTTCAGGTCCCGTCCCGCGGGGCACCGCGCCCAACCCCTCGCGGGGGAGATGGCCGCCCCGCGCCGGGTTCCCTACAGGTAGTCCTCCAGGCGGGCGATCTTGTAGCCCTGTTCCTGTATGTGCTGGAGCATCCGCTGCGTCATGTGGATCTCCGTCGCGCCCTTGAGTTCCGACGGGCCGCGGAAGTGGGCCAGGATGATGTCACCGGGCTTGAGGGCCGAGCCCTCGGCGTACTGGAAGTCGTTTATCTGCATCGACGCCCGCCACAGCACGACCGTGTTGATGCCGCATTCGGATGCGGCCTTCAGGGTGTCGTCGTTGTAGTTGCCGAACGGCGGGCGGAAGAGGACGGGGCGCTTGCCGAAGCGCTTCTCCAGGCGCTCCTGCTGGCCGCATATCTCCTTCTTCTGCGCCGCGAACGCCAGCGTGCGCATGTTCGGGTGCGTCAGGGTGTGGTTGTTCACCGTGCTGTTCGAGCCGTTGTCGCGGATCTTCTCGAAGTAGCCGTAGTCCGACGAAGCCACGTTGTCCGTCAGGAACATGCTGATCGGCAGCTTCAGGTCGGCCGCCATCTTCAGGAACTCGGGGTCCTTCTCCGCGCCGTCGTCGAAGGTCAGGAAGACGACCTTGTCGTTCGGCGCCACGGGTATTCGGTCCAGCACCACCGGCTTGCCCGGCCCCGCCGGCTTGGGGAGTTGGGGCTTCTGCGCGGGCTTCGGGGCGTACTGCAGCGGGGCGGTCAGCCCCCACTTGCGGTACGCCTCGTCCCCCGGGGTGCCCGCCTGGGCGGAGGCGGCCGCGGAGGCCGGGGCGGACGGGGAGGCCGACGGGGCCCCCGGCGTCTGCCCGGCCTTGCGGCCCAGCCTCTCGATCGGATCCACGCTGTTCCCGCATCCCGACAGGGACAGCGCGAGCGCGCCGGCCGTCAGCGTCCCGGCCATCAGCCGGCGCGCGTACTTCACAGGTAATCCTCCAGGCGGGCCACGGCGTACCCCTTGTCCGTGACGGTCTTCATGACATGACGGATCATGTCAGGCATCGTGCCCTTCCAGTCCTCTCGACCCCGGAAGTGCGTGAGGATGATGTCCCCGGGGTGCAGGTCCCTGTCCCACTCACGGTAGTCCATCCGGTTCGGGAAGGCTTCCGCGTTCCACAGCGGAACGGCCTTGATGCCACAGGACTTCGCCGCGCGCAGCGTGTCCTGGTTGTAGTTGCCGTACGGGGGCCGGAAGAGCTGGGGCCGCTTGCCGAACTGCTTCTGGATGGTGTCCTGCTGACCGCAGATCTCGTCCCGCTGCTGCTCGTAGTTGAGACCGGGCATGTAGCGGTGGTTGAGGGTGTGGTTGTTCAGCGTGACGCCGGCGGCCTGCATCTCCTTGAAGTACGGGTAGTTGTCGCGGACGAGGTAGTCGCTGAGGAACGCCGTGTACGGGAGCTTCAGCTCCTGCATCATCCGGATGAACTCGGGGTCCTTCTCGGCCCCGTCGTCGACGGTCAGGAAGACGACCTTGTCCTCGGTCGGGACGGTGGTGAAGACCGGGGGCAGCTCGTCCTGGCCCTCGACCTCGAAGCCCTCGCGGGTGGTGATCTCGGGCTTCGTCTTGGGTCCGGCCGGTGCCATGAGCGGGGTCTTGGCCAGGCCCCACTTCTTCGCCATGGCGACGCGGGCCTGCTGGGCGGCCTTGAGCTGCTCGGCGGAGCCGGGGAGGGCGCCGGCCGCGCCGGAGCCGGCCTCGGCGGCCCTGTCCGGTTTGCCCTTGACCGGCGTACCCGGGTCCGCGGCGCCGCACCCCGTGCCCAGGGCGGCGACCAGCAGCGCGGCCGCGGCCACCCCGTACCGGCCGCGCGGGCGCGCCGCGGACCGGTGACCAAACTGCGTGGGATTTCCCTTTTGTCGTACTAGCTGCATAGCAGCGGATCCTTGCACCCCACGGCCCGGCTCACCGGCCGACACCACGGCCGCAGTCCCCCCTTCCACCGACTGGCCGACAATGGAGCCGTGACTCCCGAAGACTTCGCCGCGCTCCTCACCCCCGAGGGCCGCGCGCTCCTCGACTCGCTCCGCGACTACGACCCGGCCCGGGAACTGGCCGTCGCCACCCGGCTGCGCCGCGAGCACCCCGCCGGGCTGGTGTCGGCCGCGCTGGGGCAGGCCCGGCTGCGGCAGCGGGCGGTGGCGAAGTTCGGCGCCGAGGACGCGTTCCGGATGTTCTTCACCCCCGGCGGCGGCGAGATGGCCACCCGCGCGTCGGTGGCCTCCTACCGGGCCGACCGGCTCGCCGAGCTGGGCGTACGGAGCGTGGCGGACCTGTGCTGCGGGATCGGCGGGGACGCCCTCGCCCTGGCGCGGCGCGGGATCCGGGTGCTGGCCGTGGACCTGGACCCGCTGACGGTGGCGGTCGCGCGGGCCAACGCGGAGGCGCTGGGGCTGGCGGACCTGATCGAGGTCCGGGAGGCGGACGTGACGACCGTCGACGTCTCCTCGTACGACGCCGTCTTCATCGACCCGGCGCGGCGCGGCGGGCGGGGCCGGATCTTCGACCCGGAGTCGTACTCGCCGCCGCTGTCGTGGGCGGTCGGGGCGGCGCGGGCGGCGAAGTACGCCGCCGTCAAGATCGCACCCGGGATCCCGCACGAGGCGGTGCCGGCGGAGGCCGAGGCGGAGTGGATCTCGGACCACGGGGACGTGAAGGAGGCCGTGCTCTGGTTCGGCACCGCGCCCGGCACGGTACGGGCGACCCTGCTGCCGGGGCCGGTCGGGCTGCACACCGCCGAGCCGCTGCCGGATCCCGGGGCGGGGCCGGTGGGGCGCTGGCTGTACGAGCCGGACGGGGCGGTGATCCGGGCGCACCTGGTCGCGGAGGTGGCGGAGCGGCTGGACGGACGGCTGATCGACCCGACGATCGCGTACATCACGGCCGACGAGCTGCGGGCCACGCCGTACGCGACGGCGTACGAGATCACGGACGTGCTGCCGTTCGGGCTGAAGAAGCTGAAGGCGCTGCTGCGGGAGCGGGAGGTGGGGGTGCTGACGGTGAAGAAGCGGGGGTCGGCGATCGAGCCGGAGGAGCTGCGGCGGAAGGTCAAGCCGTCGGGGCCGCATTCGGCGACGGTGTTCCTGACGCGGGTGGCGGGGGCGCCGGCGATGCTCATCGGCTCGCCGGTTTCCTAGGGGTCCACGGCGCTCCGCCCCGGACCCCGCGCCTCGATCGCCGGCGGGGCCGGATTGCGGCCGACCCCCCGTGGCCGAGTGCCGCATCGCCGCGCCTCACCGGCGGGGCCGGATTACGGCCGACCCCCCGTGGCCCAGTGCCGCATGGCGGCGCCTCACCGGCGGGGCCGGATTCCGGCCGGCCCCCGGTGGGCAGGTGGCGCGTCGCCGGGGCTCAGGCGCCCGCGAGGCTGGACTTCGTCGGGCGGGGGTGGATCGGGGCGGTGGCGGTGCCGGCGCGGGGCCGGTTCGGGCGGGCCGTGCGTGCCCGCAGGGACCAGCTGTAGTGGGTGGCGGCCTTGGCCAGGCCCAGGAGGGCGGTGATCCACAGGATCATGCCGAGGCCCATGACGTACGCGATCTGCCCGACGGTGTCCGTGTCCGGCCGGGCGCCCGCCGCCGCGGCGAAGGCCGTCCAGAGGCCGAGGGCGCCCAGGGCCAGTGAGGCCACCAGCCACACCGCGCTCCGGCCCGGGGCGCGCAGGACCGCGTCCGTCCCGGGGTCCCGGCCGGCGACGACCCAGGCGCACAGCAGCCGGTGCACCCGGCGCTCCTGCCGGGCGCCCCGCACGAAGCAGTATCCGGCCGGTCCCAGCACCCCCAGGCCCATCACCGCGAAGACGGCGCCGAAGAGGTGGTCCAGCCCCGCACCGGACTCGAAGGTCATCACGGCCATGCCGACGAAGGTCCAGCCGAGTGCGAAGACCGCCGCCACCAGCCAGAGCAGCACCAGTCGTCCCAGGCCCAGGCTGCGGCGGCTCAGGTCGGCGAGGAAGCGCGCGCGGTCGGCCCGTACGACGCTCTCGTCCAGCCACTCGCGCAGGTGCGCGGGCGGCGGCGGGGGCGGCAGGTCTCGGCGGCTAGGCATGCGGACGACCCTAGCGGCGCCCCGTCGAGCTTCACCGCAGCGCTCCTCGACCCTCGGTCAGCCGCCGTCCGTGACCTCGACGGACTCGAACCGCCAGCGGTGCACGGCCCGGGTGATCAGGTCCGCCGCGGGCTCCGGCAGCTCGGGCAGTCCGGCCGCCGTGCCGCCTTCCGGGACCTCCCACCAGGTGATCACGAGGACCCGGTCCTGGGTGGCGCGCAGCACCTCGCGGCGCAGCGGCTCCCGGGCCAGGACCTGGGCGCGGGCCCACTCCAGCAGCTCGTTGCCCCGGCCCTCGGCGGCCCGGGCCTCCCACATCAGGGCGACGACGGTGTTCACGAGTAGAGGTTGTCCTTGCTCAGCTCGTGCACGTGGTCGTGGGAGTGGGCGCCGCCCCCGTGGCCGTGGCCGTGGGAGTGGTCGTGGTCGTGGGCCGTGCCCGGGACGTGGGGGTCGGTCACCGGGAGGGAGGAGTCCGCCGACAGGTCCCAGTCCGAGGCCGGACGGTTCCGCTTGACCATCTCCGCGCCCAGGGCCGCGACCATCGCGCCGTTGTCGGTGCACAGCTTGGGCCGCGGGACGCGCAGGATGATGCCGGCGTCGTCGCACCGCTCCTGCGCGAGCGAGCGCAGCCGGGAGTTGGCCGCCACACCGCCGCCGATCATCAGGTGGTCCACACCCTCGTCCTTGCAGGCCCGGATCGCCTTGCGCGTCAGCACGTCCACCACGGCCTCCTGGAAGGACGCCGCCACGTCGCGCACCGGCACCTCCTCGCCCGCGTTCCGCTTCGCCTCGATCCAGCGGGCCACGGCCGTCTTGAGGCCGGAGAAGGAGAAGTCGTACGCGGGGTCGCGCGACCCCGTGAGCCCGCGCGGGAAGTGGATGGCCTTGGGGTCGCCCTCCTTCGCCAGCCGGTCGATGACCGGGCCGCCGGGGAAGCCCAGCTGGAGGACGCGGGCGATCTTGTCGAAGGCCTCGCCGGCCGCGTCGTCGATGGTGGCGCCGAGCGGCCGTACGTCGCTGGTGATGTCCGGGGCCAGGAGCAGCGAGGAGTGGCCGCCGGAGACCAGCAGGGCCATGGTGGGCTCGGGCAGCGGGCCGTGCTCCAGCTGGTCGACGCAGATGTGCGAGGCGAGGTGGTTGACCCCGTAGAGCGGCTTGCCCAGGGCGTACGCGTACGCCTTCGCGGCCGAGACGCCGACGAGCAGGGCGCCCGCGAGGCCGGGGCCGGCGGTGACGGCGATGCCGTCGAGGTCGCGGGCGCTGACGCCGGCTTCCTTCAGGGCGCGCTCGATGGTCGGGACCATCGCCTCCAGGTGGGCCCGGGAGGCGACCTCGGGGACGACCCCGCCGAAGCGGGCGTGCTCGTCGACGCTGGAGGCGACCGCGTCGGCGAGCAGGGTGGTGCCGCGGACGATGCCGACGCCGGTCTCGTCGCAGGAGGTCTCGATGCCGAGGACGAGCGGTTCGTCAGCCATGGGTCTCACTGCTCTCAGGGTGTTCGTGGGTCTCAGGGGTCGAGGTGGCCGGGCCGGCGGGGTCGGCCGGGGCGGCCGTGCGGGCCGGGTCCGTCAGGCGCATCACCAGCGCGTCGACGTTCCCCGGCTGGTAGTAGCCCCGCCGGAAGCCGATCGGCTCGAAGCCGAAGCGCTCGTAGAGCCGCTGGGCGCGGGTGTTGTCGACCCGGACCTCCAGCAGCACCTCGGCGCATTCGAAGGCGGTCGCGGCGCGCAGCAGTTCGGTGAGGAGCCGGGCGCCGAGTCCGGTGCCCCACTGGTCCTTGGCCGCCGCGATGGTCTGTACGTCGCCCAGGTCGCCGGAGGCCGCCAGGCCCGCGTAGCCGACCAGGCGGCCGGTGGCCCCCGCGGCGGAGCCGCTGTCGGGCGGGATCTCGGCGACGACGTAGCGGCGGCTGGCCCGCGGGCCGCGGGCGTGGGCGAGCTCGGACCAGAACATGCCGGCCGACCAGGCGTCCTCGGGGAAGAGCTCGTGCTCCAGTTCCAGCACCGGTGCGATGTCCCACCAGCGCATCTCGCGGAGCACTGCGGTCGGGGCCGTCACTGCGGGGTGACCACCTTGTAGTTCTTCGGCACCTGGGCGTCGGGGCGGCGCAGGTAGAGCGGGGCCGGGGCGGCGCCGTCGGCGTTCTCGAACGGGATGCCGGCCGCGAGGCGTTCGGCGGCCAGGGCGGCCAGGGCCGCGGCGGACTGGTGCTCGGGGCCGCGGGCGTCGGTGAAGACCTCCGGGTACAGGCGGGCGCCCTGGCCGACCGACGGGAGGCCGGCGACCTGCTCGGCGATGTCGGCGGGGCGGTCGACGGCGGGCTCGCCGACGCGGGTGCGCGGGTCCTCGTAGCGCGCCCAGTAGACCTCCTTGCGACGTGCGTCGGTGGCGACGGTGAAGGGGCCCTCGATCCCGGCGGCGCCCGCGGCGTAGGCGAGGCCGTCGAGGGTGCACAGGCCGTGCACGGGGACGCCGAGGACGGCGGCGAAGGTGGAGGCGGTGACGAGGCCCACGCGCAGCCCGGTGTAGGGGCCGGGGCCGACGCCGACGACGATGCCGGTGAGGGCTTCGAGCTTCACCCCGGCCCGGGCGAGGACCCGGTCCACGGAGGGAAGCAGGAGCTCCCCGTGGCGGCGGGCGTCGACCTGGTGGGACTCGGCCAGGACGGACTCCCCGTCGTGCAGGGCGACGGTGACGGCGGGCGTGGCGGTATCTACGGCGAGCAAGAGCACGCGAACAGCCTACGACTCCCCGGGCCCCGGGCCTTGCGGCCGGTCGGGACGGGGCCCGGCTGCTACCTTTCGACCGGGAGTACGACGCGGCGTCGGGCGGCAACGGCCCGGCTTCGCCGCAGAACCGGTACGCGCAGGCGCGGAGAGGTGGAGCAAGGTGTCACGCAGCAGCTCGGGAATCGTGGCCGGGCTCACCGCCGCGGCGATCGCCGCGATCGGCTTCCTCGGCTACCAGGCCCACGCGACTGCTCCCGCGCACCCCGCGAAGGCCGCCGAGAAGGCTCCGGCGGCCCCGCAGCAGCAGGCTCCGGCGCAGCAGGACGCGGCGAAGCCGGCGGTGCTGCCGGCCGAGTCGGGGGCCGGGCAGCGGGTCGTGTACTCGGTGTCGCAGAAGCGGGTGTGGCTGGTCGCCGCGGACGGCAAGGACCCGAAGACGTTCACGGTGGTGCCGAGCACGGTGCAGCCCGCTCCCGGCAGCTACCTGGTCAATTCGCGCGCGGGGACGGTCACGGGCTCGGACGGGGTGCCGATCGAGCACGTCGTGCGGTTCGCCAGCAGCAGCGAGGGGATCGCGATCGGTTTCAGCGCCCGTGTGGACGGTGCGCTGCCGCAGCCGGACCCGGCGAAGAAGACGGGCGGCATCCGGATGTCGCGTGCGGACGGCGACGCCATGTGGGCCTTCGCGCTCTACAACTCGAAGGTCGTCGTCGTCCAGTAGGACGCCCCCGCCCGGGTCCGGGCACGCTTTTCACCCGTACGTGGGCTCCGTGCCCGGGCCACCGCGGGCTTCAGGCCGCTTCCGGTTCCGTGGAGGCGGCCTGTTCCGCGTCCGCGGCGTCCTCGGCCGCGGGGTCCCGGGGAGCCGGCTCCGAGCGGGCGGGCGGCGTGGACACCGCGGTGGCGGCCGCGCCCGCCGCGAGCAGGGCCCGCATGGACACGACGGGCGCTCGCTCTGCTCCTGCTGCCGACATGGCTGCCTCCTGGGACCCCGGGACGCGGTACTTAGGTACACCTAACCAACGCTCGGTACCATGTCATCACGCGGGCCCGCACCGGCGCAATATCTTCCCGACGGGTTGTCGGTACCCCGTCGGCGGACCGGCTAGGCCGGCGACAGCGCCGCCAGCTGCGGCCCGGCCTGCTCCCAGCGGGCGCCGACACCGCGCAGCGCGACCTCGCGCACGTCGTCCAGGACCTCTTCGTGGCCGACCGCCCGCCCGATGACCACGTGCAGCCGGTCGTCGGAGAGCTCCTCCACCTTGCCGTCGCCCCACTCCACCACGACGACGGACTCGGGCAGCGAGACGTCGAGGTCGAGGTCCTCCATCTCGTCCAGCCCGCCGCCCAGCCGGTACGCGTCCACGTGCACCAGCGGCGGCCCGTCGCCCAGGGACGGGTGCACCCGGGCGATCACGAAGGTCGGCGAGGTCACGGCTCCGCGCACGCCCAGCCCCTCCCCCAGCCCCCGGGTCAGGGTGGTCTTGCCCGCACCGAGCTCACCGGTCAGCAGGACCAGGTCGCCGGGGCGCAGCAGACCGGCGATCCGGCGGCCCAGCTCCTGCATGGAGGCGGGCGAGTCGACGGTGATCAGGGTTTCGGCGGCGGCCTCGGCCAGGGCCTCAGCGGCCGGGCTGCGCGGCGCTTCCCGCTGTACGTCTTCCATGCGCCCCAACGTTAGTCGGTGCGGGGACGGCTCCGGCGCGGGCCAGCAGGCCGGTGAGCAGCCCCGTCACGATCTCGGGGCGCTCCAGCATCATCAGGTGCCCGGTCTCCTCCAGGACCACGAGCTCGGCGGCCGGGAGCTCCTCCTTGATCGCCACGCTGTGCCCGGCCGGGGTGATCATGTCCCGGTCCCCGGCCACGACGGTGACGGGCACGTCGGCGAACCGCTGGAGGGCGGCGCTCTTGTCGTGGCCCTGGAAGGCCGGGTAGAACTCGGCGACCACGTCGATCGGGGTGGCCTCGATCAGCCGCTCGGCGAAGCGCGCGACGCCGGGATCCACGTCGCGGGAGCCGAACGAGTAGAGCTTGATCATTCCGGCGAAGAGGTCGGCGGTGGCCCGGCGGCCCTTCTCCACGAGCTCCACCTGGGAGCCGAGGGCCTTGAGCACGCCCGGCAGCAGGCGGCGCACCGCGCCCTGTCCGATGGACGGCAGCCCGTAGGTGACCTCGTCGAGGCGCCCGCTGGACGTCCCGATCAGGGCCACGCCGAGGACCCGGTCGCGCACCAGCTCCGGGTACTGCTCGGCGAGGGCCATGACGGTCATCCCGCCCATGGAGTGGCCGACGAGGACGAGCGGGCCCTCGGGCGCGGCGGCGTCGATGAGGGCCTTGAGGTCGCGGCCGAGCTGGTCGATGGTGACGGGTTCGCCGTCGGCCTGGGCGAGGCCGCGGGCGCTGCGGCCGTGGCTGCGCTGGTCCCAGTAGACGGAGCGGACGGCGCCGCGCAGGGCGGCGCGCTGGAAGTGCCAGGAGTCCTGGCTGAGGCAGTAGCCGTGGCAGAACACGACGGTGGCCGGTGCCGCGCCCTTGCGCCGCGGCCGGCGCTTCCCGCCGCCGCCGGCGGCCGCACCGGCCCCGTCGAGCTCGTCGACCTCGTAGTAGAGCTCGGTGCCGTCCTCGGCGCGGCAGGTGCCCTCGGTACCGCGCAGGGAGCCGTAGTCCCCCGCGGCGTCGAGGGCGAGGCGTGCTTTCCGGCGGATGCCCCGGCCCACGGTGATCCTTTCGACGGCGACACCGGCAGCGGCGCCCGCCGCTATGACACCGATGGCGGCGCCGGCCCAGCCGGCCTTGCGCCAGTTCTCGCTCACGACACGTTCCCGCTCACGACGTCGCCGTCCTCACTCAGCCTCAGCCGCCGAGGTAGACCCGGGGCACCCGACCTCCGATACGGGTGACGATCTCATACGCGATCGTATGCGCCGCTTGAGCCCAGTCCTCGGCGGTCGGCTCGCCGCGTTCGGCGTCGCCCAGGATGACCACCTCGTCGCCCGCTTCGGCGAGGTCCTCGCCGAGGTCCACGACGAACTGGTCCATGGCGATCCGCCCGGCGGCCCGGCGGATCCTGCCGGAGACGAGCACGGGCCCGCGGCCGGAGGCGTTGCGCGGGATGCCGTCGGCGTAGCCGGCGGGGACGAGCGCGAGGTGGGTCTCGGACTCGGTGACGTAGTGGTGCCCGTAGCTCACGCCGTGGCCGGCGGGGACGGTCTTGACCAGCGCGAGGGAGGCCCTGAGCGTCATCGCGGGCCGCAGGCCGAGCTGGGCGGGGGTGCCGAGCTCGGGCGAGGGCGAGACGCCGTACACGGCCAGGCCGGTGCGCACGAGGTCGAAGTGGCTCTCGGGGAGGGTGAGGGTCGCGGGCGAGTTGGCGATGTGCCGGACCTCGGGGTCGACGCCCTCCTTCTCCGCGTGGGCCAGCATGTCGCGGAAGGCGTCGAGCTGGAGCCGGATGGAGGGGTGGCCCGGCTCGTCGGCGCAGGCGAAGTGGGACCAGACGCCGGTGACCCGGACGGTGCCCTCGGCCTGGGCGGCCACGGCCGCGCCGACGAGGTCGGCCCAGTCGGCGGGCTGACAGCCGTTGCGGCCGAGGCCGGTGTCGGCCTTGAGCTGGATCCGGGCGGTGCGGCCGGCCGCGCGGGCGGCGGCGCGGACCTCGTCCAGGGCCCACATCCCGCTGACGGACACGTCGATGTCGGCCTCGACGGCCTCCCGCCAGGGGCCGCCGGGGGTCCACAGCCAGCACATGATCCGCCCCTGGATCCCGGCGGCGCGCAGCTCCAGCGCCTCCTCGGGGGTGGCGGTGCCGAGCCAGGTGGCCCCGGCCTCCTGGGCCGCCCGGGCGCACTGGAGGGCGCCGTGCCCATAGGCGTTCGACTTGACGACCGCCATCAGCTCGGCCCGCGGCGCCCGTGCGCGCAGTGCGCGCACGTTCGCCCGTACCGCGTCAAGATCGATCTCGGCGTACACGCGCATCGGTGTCTCGTTCATCGCCCACAGTCTCTCAGAACCCCCACCGCTCGGTGATCGGGCATGGTTCGCCCCTCCTCGTCCGGCTCGCCGGACGGGCACCCGGGGCCACCGGCGGGGCGGCCTCTCCCGGCCGCGCCGGCGGGGTGTCCGCTCCCGGCCCAGGGCCTGTCGTCGAAGTCCCGTCGTCGCCCGGAGGGCGGCCCCGCGGCGCATGGTGCGTGCTCTCGGTGCGCCGCGGGGCAGACGGAAGTGTGCCGACAGGCCCTAGGCCATGACGCTCCGCCACGCCCGCGGCAGCGCCGCGGCCACCTCCTGCGCCACCACCGGCGCGCCGTCCGCCGCGAACCGGCCCGCCAGGCCGTGCAGGTACGCCGCCGCCGAGCCCGCGTCCACCGCGCCGAGGCCCCCCGCCAGCAACGCCCCCGCCAGCCCCGACAGCACGTCCCCGCTCCCGGCGGTGGCCAGCCAGGGCGTCCCCGTCGGATTCACCCGCACGGCCCCGCCCCCGGCGGGGGCGACCAGCGTGGTCGACCCCTTCAGCAGCACCGCCGCCCCGTACCGCCCCGCCAACTCCCTTACGGCGGCCAGCCGGCCGGCCTCCACCGCCTCCCGCGCCGCCCCCAGCAGCGCCGCCGCCTCCCCCGCGTGCGGGGTCAGCAGGGTCGCGGCCCGCCGCCGGCGCACCACCGCGCCGTCCAGCCCGCGCAGCCCGTCCGCGTCGACCAGTACCGGCACGTCCGCGTCCGCCAGGGCCCGCTCGACCTCCTCCGCGCGCCCCGAGCCCAGTCCGGGCCCGACCACCCAGGACTGCACCCGCCCCCGTCCGACCAGCACCTCGGGGAAGCGGGCCAGCACGGCGTCCGCCGCCGGCCCCACGTACCGCACCGCGCCCGCGCCGCCCCGCAGGGCCCCCGCCACGGCGAGCACCGCCGCGCCCGGGTACTGCTGCGACCCGGCGACGACCCCGACCACGCCCCGCCGGTACTTGTCGCTCGACGCCGTCGGCACCGGCAGCAGCCGTGCCACGTCTGCGTGTTGCAGCGCCTCGGTCTCCACGGGGGCGCCCGCCAGGTCCAGGCCGATGTCGACCAGCCGCACCGCCCCCACCCGCGAGGCCCCCGGATCGGTCAGCAGCCCCGGCTTGTACGCCCCGAAGGTCACGGTGACGTCGGCCGTCACCGCCGGGCCCGCCACCTCCCCGGTGTCCGCGTCCACCCCGCTCGGGAGGTCCACCGCGACCACGGGCGTCCCGGCCGGGATCCGCTCCACCAGCGCGGCCGCGGCCGGCCGCAGCCCGCCCCGCCCGCCGATCCCGAGCAGCCCGTCCACGACCAGGTCGGCCCGCTCCGGCACCGACGCCCCGACCCGTCCCCCGGCGGCCCGCAGCGCGGCCAGCCCGCCCGGGTGCATCCGCTCCGGGTCCATCGGGACCGCCGTCACCGCGGCCCCGCGCCGCGCCAGCCGCGCGCCCGCGTAGAGGGCGTCGCCGCCGTTGTCGCCGGGCCCGGCCAGCAGGACCACCCGGGCCCCGTGGACCCGGCCGCGGCGCCGGGCCAGCAGCTCCGCGCACACGACGGCCAGCCCGGCCGCGGCCCGCGCCATCAGGGCACCCTCCGGCAGACGGGCCATCAACTGCCGCTCGGCGGCCCGTACGGTCTCCACGCTGTAAGCAGTACGCATGCCACCAGCGTGCCGCACGCGGGGCGTCAGCCCTCGGCGATCACCACCGCCGACGCGATCCCGGCGTCATGGCTCAGCGAGACGTGCCAGGACTTCACGCCGAGCGCCCGGGCCCGGGCCTCGACGGTGCCGGACACCCGCAGCCGGGGCTGCCCGGTCTCCTCGACGTAGACCTCGGCGTCGGTCCACAGCAGCCCGCCGGGCGCGCCGAGTGCCTTGGCCAGGGCCTCCTTGGCCGCGAACCGGGCGGCGAGCGAGGCGACTCCGCGCCGCTCGCCGCTCGGCAGCGTCAACTCGGTGTCGAGGAAGAGCCGCTCCGCCATCTGCGGCGTCCGCTCCAGCGCCGCGCCGAACCGCTCGATCTCGGCCACGTCAATCCCCACACCGACAATCACAACGACAACCCCAACTACTCCACCGTCACGGACTTCGCGAGATTACGCGGCTGGTCCACCTCGTTGCCGCGCGCGGTCGCCAGCTCGCACGCGAACACCTGGAGCGGGACCGTCGCGACCAGCGGCTGGAGCAGCGTCGGCGTCGCCGGGATGCGGATCAGGTGGTCGGCGTACGGGACGACGGCGTCGTCGCCCTCCTCCGCGATCACGATGGTCCGCGCCCCGCGCGCCCGGATCTCCTGGATGTTGGAGACGATCTTGTCGTGCAGGACCGACCGGCCGCGCGGCGACGGGACGACGACCACCACCGGCAGGTCCTCCTCGATCAGCGCGATCGGCCCGTGCTTGAGCTCGCCCGCCGCGAAGCCCTCGGCGTGCATGTACGCCAGCTCCTTGAGCTTGAGCGCCCCCTCCAGGGCCACCGGGTAGCCGACGTGGCGGCCGAGGAACAGCACCGTGTCCTTGTCGGCCAGCGAGCGGGCCAGGGCCCGTACCGGCTCCATCGTCTCCAGGACCCGGTCCACGGCCGCGGCGATGTCCGAGAGCTCCCGGACCACCGCCCCGATCTCGTCGCCCCACTTCGTCCCCCGCACCTGGCCGAGGTACAGGGCGACGAGGTAGCAGGCCACCAGCTGCGTCAGGAACGCCTTCGTCGAGGCGACGGCCACCTCCGGCCCGGCGTGCGTGTACAGCACGGCGTCCGACTCGCGCGGGATCGTCGACCCGTTCGTGTTGCAGATCGCCAGCACCCTGGCCCCCTGCTCCCGCGCGTGCCGCAGCGCCATCAGGGTGTCCATGGTCTCGCCGGACTGCGAGATCGCGATCACCAGCGTCCGCTGGTCCAGGATCGGATCGCGGTAGCGGAACTCGCTGGCCAGCTCGGTCTCGCACGGGATGCGGGTCCAGTGCTCGATGGCCAGCTTCGCGATCAGGCCCGCGTGGTACGCCGTACCGCACGCCACGATCACGACCTTGTCGACCTCGCGGAGCACCGAGGCGGGGATGCGCACCTCGTCGAGGGTCAGCAGGCCGCCCGCGTCGATCCGGCCCAGGAGGGTGTCGGCGACGGCCTTCGGCTGCTCGGCGATCTCCTTGAGCATGAAGTAGTCGTACCCGCCCTTCTCCGCGGCCGAGGCGTCCCAGTCCACGTGGTACGCCCGCACCTCGGCGGGCGCCCCGTCGAAGCCGGTCACCGTGACCCCGTCGCGGCGGAGCTCGACCACCTGGTCCTGGCCCAGCTCGATCGCGGACCGGGTGTGGGCGATGAACGCGGCCACGTCCGAGGCGAGGAAGTTCTCGCCCTCCCCGACGCCCACCACCAGCGGGGAGTTCCGGCGCGCCCCGACCACCACGTCCGGCTCGTCGGAGTGCACCGCGACCAGCGTGAACGCGCCCTGGAGCCGCCGGCACACCTGCCGCATCGCCTCCGCGAGCCCGGCGCCCGTCGCGCCGCCGGCCGCCCGGACCGCGTCGAAGCGCTCGGCCAGCAGGTGCGCGACGACCTCCGTGTCCGTCTCGGACTCCAGCCGGTGCCCCCGCTCGGCCAGTTCGGCGCGCAGCCCGGCGAAGTTCTCGATGATGCCGTTGTGGACGACGGCCACCCGGCCGGAGTTGTCCAGATGGGGGTGGGCGTTGACGTCGGTGGGCCCGCCGTGGGTCGCCCACCGGGTGTGGCCCAGGCCCGTGGAGCCCGCCGGAAGCGGCTGTGCGACCAGCTCCTTCTCCAGGTTGACGAGCTTTCCGGCCTTCTTGGCGCTGGAGAGCTTCCCGTCGGCGAGGACGGCGACCCCGGCCGAGTCGTAGCCGCGGTACTCCAGCCGCTTCAGTCCGGCGATGACCACATCGAGCGCCGACTGCGCTCCCACGTATCCCACAATTCCGCACATAGGCCGCAGGGTACGCCTGAGTTGCGCGCCTGTCGGGTACCCGAACAGGACGAAAAACCCGCCCGTCGGACCCGCCCGGCCCGTCCGCCCGGGCGCAGGCGACCCCCGTCGGCCGGCCCGTCGCCCTGCCGGAGCGTCAGCCCAGCCGTCTGACCTGCGCCTCGATCGCGGGCGCCGCCAGCTGCGCCTCGCCGGACAGCCGGTCCGCGTGGAAGTTGACGAGCGTGCCGCCCTTGCGGACCACCATGAGCTCCGTCTGGTACGGCTCCCCGTCGCGCTCCGCCTCGACGGTGTACGCGAGGGCCTCGTCGCCGCCGGACGCGGCGTGCGGGACGACCCGGGTCACCGTGACGCTCTCCCCGCCCGCCGTCGCCGTGTACCCGCCCTCGCAGGCCCGTCCCGCCGTCTGCAGCTCGGCGAAGTGCCCGCGGGCGGCGTCCCCCGCGTACGAGCCGAGGGTCACCACCGTCACCGTCGAGCTGGCGGCGTCCAGCGCGGCCGCCCGCTTCTGCCCTTCCGGCGCGTCGTCCGGCAGCGCCGACGCCACCGCGACCACGGCGGCCTTGGCCCAGCCGGTCCGCCCCGCCGGCAGGTACCCGGACACGGCGTGGGCCAGCTCCAGGCACTCGGGCCGGTCCACGCTCCCCGGCACGCTGTCGTGGGCCTCGGGGGTGACCTTGTGGTCCGGCAGGTCCTCCTGCGCCACCAGCAGGCGCTCCGGAGCCTGCTGCGGCCTGCCCTTCTGCGGGGGGACGACCTGCTGCCCCTTGCGCGCGGGCCCGGTGTCCGCGTCGGAGGCCGGCACCTCGGCGGCCGGGAGGCCCTCCTCCACCACGATCACGGTGGGCCGGCCGGCCCCGCACCCGGTGACCGGCAGGGCCAGCGCCAGCCCCGCGACGGTCAGTGCGGCCGCGCGCCGCACGCGCACCGCTCTCATACGGGCTTCTCGGCCCGCGCCCCGAAGGCGGCCGGCAGACACAAGGACGCGCCGGACACGGCCGGCACGCCGCGCGGCACGAACGCGGTACCCACGTAGAGCTCTCCCCCATGCAGCAGATCACCGCCAGGACGCCGGTCAACGCCGCGGTGACGAACAATGTACGACTTGCTCGATCACGCGACCGGTGTTAATGGCACATACGCGGGATCTTCCTGGTCACACGGGGGAATCGTGACCGGCACGAGACAGGACGGGCTTCCGATCGAGACCCGGTCGGGCGCCACCGCCCCACCTGGGCGTTTCCGCCTCCCCCGCCCGCCACGTGACCGACCCCACCACCCACGCGGGGCCCCGAGCCCCGACAATGGCGGTGTGATCACATCGCCGACGCGCTGTACGCCGGAGCACGCAACGGAGCGTCCCGGCCCCCGACGGGTGCCGGAGCCCTCGCCCTACGTCGACCTCACGCGGGCCGAGTGGAGCGCCCTGCGCGAGCGCACCCCCCTGCCCCTGACGGCGGAGGAGGTCGAGCGGCTGCGCGGCCTCGGCGACGTCATCGACCTCGACGAGGTGCGGGACGTCTACCTCCCGCTCTCCCGCCTGCTCAACCTGTACGTCGGCGCCACCAGCAACCTCCGCGGCACCCTGAACACCTTCCTCGGCGACGCCGGCGGCAACGGCCACGGCGCCCAGCAGGGAACCCCGTTCGTCATAGGCGTCGCCGGCTCCGTCGCCGTCGGCAAGTCCACCGTGGCCCGCCTGCTCCAGGCCCTCCTCGCCCGGTGGCCCGAGCACCCCCGGGTGGAACGGGTGACCACGGACGGCTTCCTCTACCCGATGAAGGAGCTCCAGCGCCGCGGCCTGACCTCCCGCAAGGGCTTCCCCGAGTCCTACGACCGCCGCGCCCTCACCAAGTTCGTCGCCGACATCAAGGCCGGCAAGGACGAGGTCACCGCCCCGGTCTACTCGCACCTGATCTACGACATCGTCCCGGACGAGCGGCTGGTCGTGCGGCGCCCGGACATCCTCATCGTCGAGGGGCTCAACGTCCTCCAGCCCGCCCTGCCCGGCAAGGACGGCCGGACCCGGGTCGGCCTCGCCGACTACTTCGACTTCAGCGTGTACGTGGACGCCCGCCCCGAGGACATCGAGCGGTGGTACCTCAACCGCTTCCGGAAGCTGCGCGAGACCGCGTTCCAGAACCCGTTCTCCTACTTCCGCAAGTACACCCAGGTCTCCGAGGAGGAGGCCCTGGAGTACGCGAAGACCATGTGGCGGACCATCAACAAGCCCAACCTGCTGGAGAACGTCGCCCCCACGCGCGGCCGCGCCACCCTCGTCGTCCGCAAGGGCCCCGACCACAAGGTCACGAAGCTGAGCCTGCGCAAGCTCTGAGCGCCCGCCGCGGGCGGGCCCGGAAACGGCCGAGGCGCACCCTGGGGGGGCGGGGGCTCCGCCCCCCCCCCAGGGTGCGCCACGCGGCCTTGCGGGGTGAGGTCCTAGCCGAGGGCCGACTTCACCACGTCCGCGAGCCGCCCGGCGACCGCGCGGGCCTGCTCGATGTCGGCGGCCTCGACCATCACGCGGACGAGGGGCTCGGTGCCCGAGGGGCGCAGCAGCACCCGTCCGGTGGAGCCGAGCTCGCGCTCCGCCTCGGTGACGGCGTTGGCCAGCTCGGCGGAGGTGGAGACGCGGGACTTGTCGACGTCCTTGACGTTGATCAGGACCTGCGGGAGCCGCGTCATGATCCCGGCGAGCTCGGCCAGCGAGCGGCCGGTGGCGGCGACCCGGGCGGCCAGCATGAGGCCGGTGAGGGTGCCGTCGCCCGTGGTGGCGTGGTCGAGGATGATCACGTGGCCGGACTGCTCGCCGCCCAGTGCGTAGCCGTGCTCCTTCATCGACTCCAGGACGTACCGGTCGCCGACCGCGGTCTGGACGAACGCGATGCCCTCGCCCTCCATGGCCAGCTTGAAGCCCAGGTTCGACATGACGGTGGCGACGACGGTGTTCTCGCGCAGCTGGCCGGACTCGCGCATGGCGAGGGCGAGCACGGCGAGGATCTGGTCGCCGTCGATCTCGTTGCCCTCGGCGTCCACCGCCAGGCAGCGGTCGGCGTCGCCGTCGTGGGCGATGCCCAGGTCCGCCCCGTGCTCGACGACCGCCTGCTTGAGCAGGCCGAGGTGGGTGGAGCCGCAGCCGTCGTTGATGTTCAGGCCGTCGGGCTCGGCACCGATGGTGACGATCTCGGCGCCGGCCCGGGCGAAGGCCTCGGGCGAGACGCGGGCGGCCGCGCCGTGCGCCTCGTCCAGGACGATCTTCAGCCCGTCGAGGCGGTTGGGCAGGACGCCGATCAGGTGGGCGACGTACTTGTCGAATCCCTCGTCGTAGTCCGATACGCGGCCCACGCCGGAACCGGTGGGCCGGTCCCAGGGAGCGCCGGTGCGGTGCTCCTCGTAGACGGACTCGATGCGGTCCTCCAGCTCGTCGGCGAGCTTGTGGCCGCCGCGCGCGAAGAACTTGATGCCGTTGTCGGGCATGGCGTTGTGGCTCGCGGAGAGCATGACGCCGAGGTCGGCGCCCAGCGCACCGGTGAGATACGCCACCGCCGGGGTGGGCAGCACACCGACGCGCAGGACGTCCACGCCGGCGCTGGCGAGGCCCGCGACGACCGCGGCCTCCAGGAACTCGCCCGAAGCGCGGGGGTCGCGGCCGACCACGGCCGTGGGGCGGTGGCCCGCGAAGGTGCCCGCCTCGGCCAGTACGTGCGCGGCCGCCACGGAGAGGCCGAGCGCGAGCTCAGCCGTCAGATCCGCGTTGGCGACGCCTCGTACACCGTCCGTCCCGAAGAGTCGTCCCACTGTTGTCCTCCCGAGTTCACGCTTCGCTAGGTGACCGCTAGTGACAGATGTTTGCCGCTTTTGGCGGTAAACGAACCGCCCCGACAGCACGGAGAGTGCTGCCGGGGCGGTTTCGTTGCTGAACAGCAGGCGCAGATTAACGCTTGCTGTACTGCGGAGCCTTACGGGCCTTCTTGAGACCGGCCTTCTTGCGCTCGACCGCACGGTCGTCGCGGGAGAGGAAGCCGGCCTTCTTCAGCGCCGGGCGGTTGTTGTCCACGTCCGCCTCGTTCAGCGCGCGGGCCACGCCGAGGCGCAGGGCGCCGGCCTGACCGGAGACGCCGCCACCCGAGATGCGGGCGATGACGTCGTAGCGGCCGTCAAGCTCGAGGAGCTTGAAGGGCTCGTTGACTTCCTGCTGGTGCACCTTGTTGGGGAAGTAGTCCTCAAGGGTGCGACCGTTGATCTTCCACTTGCCGGTGCCCGGAACGATCCGGACGCGGGCGATGGCGTTCTTGCGACGGCCCAGGCCGGCGGCCGGCTGGGGGTCACCGAAGCGACCGGCAAGGGACTCGGAGGTGTAGTCGCCCTCGACGACGACGTCCGACTCGGTGGTGTACTCCTCGACGCCCTCGAACTCGTCGACGGGGGTCTCGGCGGTGGTCTCGGCCACGATGCTCCTCAGAATTCTCTGTGTTTAGGGGGTGGCCGGAACTACTGCGCGACCTGGGTGATCTCGAACGGCACCGGCTGCTGCGCAGCGTGCGGGTGCTGGTCGCCCGAGTAGACCTTCAGCTTCGAGAGCATCTGACGGCCCAGGGAGTTCTTGGGGAGCATGCCCTTGACGGCCTTCTCGACGGCCTTCTCCGGGTTGTTCGCCAGCAGGTCGTCGTAGCGCACGGAACGCAGACCACCCGGGAAACCGGAGTGACGGTAGGCCATCTTCTGGGACGCCTTGTTGCCGGACAGGTGAACCTTGTCGGCGTTGATGATGATGACGAAGTCGCCCATGTCCATGTGGGGGGCGTAAGTCGGCTTGTGCTTGCCCTTCAGGAGGGTAGCGGCCTGAGTCGCCAGACGGCCGAGGACGACGTCCTGGGCGTCAATGACGAGCCACTGGCGCGAGATGTCGCCGGGCTTGGGGCTGTACGTACGCACGCGTATGCCTTCGCTTCTTCAGTGGTGGGTCATCCCATAGGGCGCAAGCCCCGCGGGAAGGGTCCTGACAGGGTCACCACGGACGATCACGACAGCCCTCGTTCACAGCGGGGACGCACCCGCGTGAACTGCTGGTCATCGGTCCGGTGGACCGGCGTAAGGCCCTTTCACGTGAGAATGAGAAAGCCAATACGCATAACAAACCAGCAGGATACCCAAGCAGACCCGTACGGGTCAAAACGCGGTCCGCGATGCCGACACTGCCGGCGCCGCGGCGCACTCCGGTTCGGTCCTGGGTGGGGACCCCGCAGTTGTTACGGGTTCCAGAGTAACCCGGCCGGAGCGCAGCGCACGACGCACCAGCAGTCCCGCGAGCCCGCACAGGGTCAGGCAGTCCCGGAAGGCCCGCCTCTTGTGGGCGATCTCCGAGGGCCACGGGATCCCCGCCGCCTGGGGCACCAGGGCCGCCCAGAACCAGCCCGAACGGGGTGCGGAGCCCTCCCTGACCCCCGACGCCAGCAGCGGCGGCAGCACCAGCAGCAGGTAGTGGTCGAAGGACGGACGTGAGACGAGGAACACGGCGAGCATCACCGTGCAGGCGGTCTCCACCAGCCGCAGCTCGCCCCCGTCACCCTCTGGATCCGGCCGCCGCCACCGCCGCCAGGCCGCCCACAGCCCGGCCGCCGCCCCCGCGCCCGCCACCACCACCGCCACCGGCTGCGGCACCCCCAGCCGCGGCAGCACCGCGATCGGCGAGGCGTCCCAGGGCAGCGCGTACGCGTCCTGCCCCTGGAGCAGGAACGGCAGCGTCTTGGTGAAGAAGAGGGTCGGGCTCGGCATCAGCAGCGCCCCCGCCAGCGAGAGCCCCGCCGGCACCAGCACCGCCACGGCCAGCCCCCGCCACCGCCGGGCCAGGACGAAGACCAGCCCGACCGGCACCAGCATCGGCTTGCAGGCGATCGCCAGCCCCACCACCAGCCCCGCCGCAGCCCAGGACCTCCGGTGCGCCAGCAGCAGCGCCACCGGCAGGGCCGCCACCGAGATCGCCGTCCAGTTACCGATCAGGACCAGGTTCAGGTACGGCTTGTACGCCAGCCCCAGCAGCCCGAGCCCGCCGACCGCGAACCGCGAGCACAGCGGCACCGAGAACAGCCTCAGCGACGCCCACCACCCGACGGCCACCAGCCCCGAGATCCCCGCCGGCAGCAGCCACCGCAGCACCTCCCGGGGCACCAGCGCCTCCGGCACCGCCATCAGCACGGCGCTGGGCAGGTACAGGAAGCGCTTGTCCTCGTACGGGGAGACCCCCTCCAGCAGCGCGTCCGCCGCCTTGACCACGAAGGCGTTGTCCGAGCCCCAGTTCGCCCGCAGGCTCGTCGACACCGACACGGCCAGCAGCACCACCAGCGCCACCGCCCGCCAGGACCGCGGCGCCGGCCCGAGCAGCCAGGCCACCCGCCGGCCGCCCGTGACCGGACGGCCACCGCCCGTCACCCAGATGCGCATGAGCCAGATGCTAGGCCGCAGCCCCACGACGCCTCCCCCTCGACCCGCGAGGGGGAGGTCCGCCCCCTAGCGCTTCCGGTCGACCCTACGTTCGTCCCACACGGGCTCCTGAGTCTCCCGCACAACACCGTCTGAACCGAAGACCAAGTAACGGTCAAATGTGCGCGCGAACCAGCGGTCGTGCGTCACGCACAGCACCGTGCCCTCGTACGACTCCAGGCCGTCCTGGAGCGCCTCCGCCGACTCCAGGTCGAGGTTGTCCGTCGGCTCGTCCAGCAGCAGCGCCGTGGTCCCGGCCAGCTCCAATAGCAGGATCTGGAACCGCGCCTGCTGGCCGCCCGACAGCTTCTCGAACGGCTGCTCCGCCTGGCGCTCCAGCTCGTAGCGGCGCAGCGCCCCCATCGCCTGCCCCAGGGGCTTGGCCGCCTCCGTCCACAGGATGTCGACGAGGGTCCGGCCGAAGAGCTCCGGGTGGGCGTGCGTCTGCGCGAAATGGCCGGGAACCACCCGTGCGCCGAGCTTCCAGTCACCGGTGTGCTGGACGTCCTCGCCCGCCAGCAGCCGCAGGAAGTGCGACTTGCCGGAGCCGTTCGAGCCGAGCACCGCCACGCGCTCCCCGTAGAAGACCTCCAGGGAGAACGGCTTCATCAGCCCGGTCAGCTCCAGGTTCTCCACCGTCAGCGCGCGCACGCCCGTACGGCCGCCCTTCAGCCGCATCTTGATGTCCTGCTCACGCGGCGGCTCCGGCGGCGGGCCGGCCTCCTCGAACTTCTGGAAGCGGGTCTGCATCGCCCGGTAGCGGGAGGCCATGTCGGGGCTGCTCGCGGCCTGGTTGCGCAGCCGCAGCACCAGGGCCTTCAGCCGGGCGTGCTCCTCGTCCCAGCGCCGCTTGAGCTCCTCGAACCGGGCGAAGCGCTCCTTGCGGGCCTCGTGGTAGGTGCCGAAGCCCGCGCCGTGGACCCAGACGTCGGAGCCCGTCGGGCTCGCCTCCAGGCTGATGATCTTCTGGGCGGCCCGGGTCAGCAGCTCCCGGTCGTGGGAGACGAACAGGACCGTCTTGCGGGTGGCCCGCAGCTGCTCCTCCAGCCAGCGCTTGCCCGGGACGTCGAGGTAGTTGTCCGGCTCGTCGAGCAGCAGCACCTCGTCCGGCCCGCGCAGCAGCGCCTCCAGCACCAGCCGCTTCTGCTCACCCCCGGAGAGGGTGCGCACCTCGCGGAACTGCGCCTGGTCGTAGGGGACGGCCAGCGCGGCCATCGTGCAGACGTCCCAGAGCGTCTCCGCCTCGTAGCCCTGGACGTCGGCCCAGTCGCTCAGCGCCTGGGCGTAGGCCATCTGGGCGGCCTCGTCGTCGACGGTGAGGATCAGCTCCTCGGCCCGGTCCACGGCCTTCGCCGCCTCCCGGATCCGCGGCTGGGACACCGAGACGAGCAGGTCCCGGACGGTCGTCTCGTCCCGCACCGAGCCCACGAACTGGGACATCACGCCGAGGCCGCCGGTGTGGGTGACCGCGCCGCCGTGCGGCTGGAGCTCACCGGAGATCAGCTTGAGCAGGGTGGTCTTGCCGGCGCCGTTGGCCCCCACGAGGGCGACCACCGCCCCCTCCCCCACCCGGAAGGAGACGTCGGGGAGGAGCACCCGCCCGTCGGGAAGGTAGTACTCCAGGTGGCTGGCTTCGAGATGTCCCATGCCGGGCATTCTCCCGGTCCGGCGGCGCCGGACCCAAACGGAATACGTGCCTAGCAGCAGCCCTTGCCGGGCAGGGTGCGCAGGTTCCGCGCCTCCTTGCTGCGGGCGGCCAGCAGCTCGTCCGCCGGGTAGCCGACCTCCTCCAGGGTCAGCCCGTGCGGCTTGACCACGTGCACGGAGGAGTCCCGCACGGCCGCGGCCAGCACCCGGCCGGGCCATTCCACGGGCCGGTGCCCGTCGCCGACGTGCAGCAGCGCGCCGACCAGTGAGCGGACCATGTTGTGGCAGAAGGCGTCGGCGCGGACGGTCGCGGTGACGATGCCGTCCTCGGCCCGCACCCAGCTGAGCTCCTGGAGGGTGCGGATCGTCGTGGCGCCCTCGCGCTTCTTGCAGTACGCGGCGAAGTCGTGCTCGCCGAGCAGGGCGCGGGAGGCCTCGTTCATGGCGTCCACGTCCAGCGGCCACTGGTGCCACAGCACGTGCCCGCGGCGCAGCGGGTCCACGCCGCCCTGGTGGTCGCCGACCCGGTAGGCGTAGCGGCGCCAGATCGCGGAGAACCGCGCGTTGAAGCCCTGGGGGGCCTCGGCGACCTTCCACACCCGGATGTCGTGCGGGAGGCGGCCCGCGAGCCGGCGCAGCAGCTTGTCGTGGTGCTCGGCCCACACCTCCCCGGCGATGTCGAACTGCGCGACCTGCCCGCGGGCGTGCACGCCGGCGTCGGTGCGCCCGGCGACGGTCAGCTCGACCGGCTCGGGCAGCCGCATCACGGTCTTCAGGGCCGATTCCAGCTCGCCCTGGACGGTCCGCAGCGTGCGCTGCTTCGCCCAGCCGGAGAAGTCCTTGCCGTCGTAGGACAGGTCCAGCCGTACCCGGACGTACCCGGGCTCCACCTCGTCACTCACGTGACAGATCCTCTCAGACGCACAGAAATGCAGAACGGGCCCGCCCCGGGAAGGGGCGGGCCCGTTCAGAGCCGATCAAGCAAGCTCGATCCCGGAGCGGGATCAGGCCTCCTCGGTCTCCTCGGCGGCGGGAGCCTCGGCGGCCTCCGCTTCCTTGACCGCACGCTTGGTGGCGGCCTCGGCCTCGCCGGTGGCCTGCTGGGCGACCGTGAGGGCCTCGACGAGCTCGATCACGGCCATCGGGGCGTTGTCGCCACGACGGTTGCCGATCTTGGTGATGCGCGTGTAACCACCGGGGCGGTTCTCGTAGCGCGGGGCGATCTCGGTGAACAGCGTGTGCACGATGCTCTTGTCCGTGATCGTCTGCAGCACCAGGCGACGGTTGTGGATGTCGCCCTTCTTGGCCTTGGTGACCAGACGCTCGGCGTAGGGACGCAGGCGGCGGGCCTTGGCCTCGGTGGTGGTGATGCGGCCGTGCTCGAAGAGCGCCTTCGCGAGGTTCGCGAGAAGGTGCTTCTCGTGCGCGGCGGAGCCGCCCAGACGGGCACCCTTGGCGGGACGCGGCATGGTGTTACTCCTTCATATCTGCACCGGCCGTGTCAGGTACCGGTGTCAGTTCCCCCGGGGCGGACGCCCCGGGAAAGTCATTGCTTAGTACTGCTCGGTCTCGACGAAACCGGCGTCCGCGTCGTCGTCGGCGCCGAAGGCGTCGGCGGCGGCGGTCGGGTCGAATCCGGGCGGGCTGTCCTTGAGGGCCAGGCCCATGCCGGCGAGCTTCGCCTTGACCTCGTCGATCGACTTCGCACCGAAGTTGCGGATGTCGAGCAGGTCGGCCTCGGAGCGGGCCACGAGCTCACCCACGGAGTGGATGCCCTCGCGCTTGAGGCAGTTGTACGAGCGGACCGTGAGCTCGAGCTCCTCGATCGGCAGCGCCAGGTCGGCGGCCAGGGCGGCGTCCGTGGGGGACGGGCCCATGTCGATGCCCTCGGCGTCGATGTTGAGCTCGCGGGCCAGGCCGAACAGCTCGACCAGGGTCTTGCCGGCGGACGCCATGGCGTCGCGCGGGCGCATGGCCTGCTTGGTCTCGACGTCGACGATGAGCTTGTCGAAGTCGGTGCGCTGCTCGACTCGGGTCGCCTCGACCTTGTAGGTGACCTTCAGGACGGGCGAGTAGATGGAGTCGACCGGGATACGGCCGATCTCCTGGCCCACCTGCTTGTTCTGGACGGCGGAGACGTAGCCGCGACCGCGCTCGACGGTCAGCTCCATCTCCAGCTTGCCCTTGCCGTTGAGCGTGGCGAGGACCAGGTCCGGGTTGTGCACCTCGACACCGGCCGGGGGCGCGATGTCGGCAGCGGTGACCAGGCCGGGACCCTGCTTGCGCAGGTACATCACGACCGGCTCGTCGTGCTCCGAGGAGACGACCAGCTGCTTGATGTTGAGGATGATGTCCGTGACGTCTTCCTTGACGCCCGGCACGGTGGTGAACTCGTGCAGGACGCCGTCCACGCGGATGCTGGTGACAGCGGCACCCGGGATGGAGGACAGGAGGGTACGGCGCAGGGAGTTGCCGAGGGTGTAGCCGAAGCCCGGCTCCAGCGGCTCGATCACGAACCGCGAGCGGTACTCGTCGACGACCTCTTCGGTCAGCGAAGGACGCTGAGCGATAAGCATGTCTGTTCCTTCAGTCGTGGACGCCCACTATTTGACGCCCGACAGGTGCGGCCCGCGGGCCGCTGACTTACAAGGGTACGGGCGGTACGTCCCCCCGAGGGGGTACGTACCGCCCGGACACTCAAAGACGCACAGGTGCGTCCGCTGCGTCAGACGCGGCGGCGCTTCGGCGGGCGGCAGCCGTTGTGCGGGGTGGGGGTGACGTCCTGGATCGAGCCGACCTCGAGGCCGGTGGCCTGGAGGGAGCGGATCGCGGTCTCACGGCCGGAGCCGGGACCCTTGACGAAGACGTCGACCTTGCGCATGCCGTGCTCCTGCGCGCGGCGGGCGGCCGACTCGGCGGCCATCTGCGCGGCGAAGGGGGTGGACTTGCGCGAGCCCTTGAAGCCGACGTGGCCGGCGGAGGCCCAGGAGATCACGTTGCCGGACGGGTCCGTGATCGAAACGATGGTGTTGTTGAACGTGCTCTTGATGTGGGCGTGCCCGTGAGCGACGTTCTTCTTTTCCTTGCGGCGCACCTTCTTGGCAGCGCCCTGACGACCCTTGGGGGGCATCTCTTACTCCTACGGGAGGTGGTCGGTCCTACAGCGCAAGACCGCTGAACAGGACTACTTCTTGCCCGGCTTCTTCTTACCGGCGATCGCGCGACGCGGGCCCTTGCGGGTACGCGCGTTCGTGCTGGTGCGCTGACCGTGCACGGGCAGGCCACGGCGGTGGCGGATGCCCTGGTAGCACTGGATCTCGATCTTGCGGCGGATGTCGCCCTGGATCTCGCGGCGGAGGTCACCCTCGGTACGGAGGTTGGCGTCCACGTACTCGCGGATCTTGACGAGGTCCTCTTCGGCCAGGTCACGAACGCGGGTGTTCGGGTTCACGCCGGTGGAGGCGAGGATCTCCTTGGACCGGGTGCGCCCGATACCGAAGACGTAGGTGAGTGCGATCTCCACACGCTTTTCGCGCGGGATGTCAACACCGGAAACGCGTGCCATTCAATGGCTCCTGTGTGTTCGGGGGTCTGCAACAGAACCGCTCCCGACCGCCGACCACCCGTATGGGCAGTGGTACGTCCGGGTCCCCGGCCCCCGCCGGAGGTGCCGCCGGCCCGTGAGGGCTGGGCGGGTTCTGCTTATGTACGTTTTCTTACGTCGCGCGAAGAACTGCGTAAGGCAGGTCGGTCGGCGTGCGTCAGCCCTGGCGCTGCTTGTGGCGCAGGTTGTCGCAGATGACCATGACCCGGCCGTGACGGCGGATCACCTTGCACTTGTCGCAGATCTTCTTGACGCTCGGCTTGACCTTCATGTGGGTGAGGTTCTCCGGGTCAGTGCCACCACCCGCGCCGGAGCGGGGTGCGGGGGCAAGATCTACTTGTATCGGTAGACGATCCGGCCACGCGTCAGGTCGTACGGAGACAGCTCCACAACGACCCGGTCATCGGGAAGGATGCGGATGTAGTGCATACGCATCTTGCCGCTGATGTGCGCGAGGACCTTGTGACCGTTCTGGAGTTCCACCTTGAACATGGCGTTCGGGAGGGACTCGATCACGGTGCCCTCGATCTCGATGGCACCTTGCTTCTTGGCCACGCTTCGCCTTTCGAATCGGCTACCTTGATCAGCCCACGGACATGCGAATGCACGTGAGCCGACGAGTCAGTCTACGTCAGGGCACCCAGAAAGACGAATCCGGAAAGTTTGCCCCAGAGTCTAGATCATTAACCGACGGCTACCCGAGGGGGTCCGGCGCCGTGGTGACACCGTACTCCGCGAGCTTCGCCTTGCCGCAGTCCGGGCTGGTCAGGACGATCGGACCGGCCTCCGTGAGGGCGACCGAGTGCTCCCAGTGCGAGGACCAGGTGCCGTCCGTGGTGATGACCGTCCAGTCGTCGGCGAGTACCTCCGTCTGGGGGGTGCCCAGGGACACCATCGGCTCGATCGCCAGGCACAGGCCCGGGACCAGCTTGATGCCCTTGCCCCGCTTGCGCGAGACGTAGTTCAGCAGGTGGGGGTCCATGTGCATCTCGGTGCCGATGCCGTGGCCGCCGTAGTCCTCGATGATCCCGAACTTGCCGAGGCTGTGCTCACCGGTGGACGGGCGGGGCTGGCGCTTGATGTAGCCCTCGATGGCCTTCGAGATGTCCACGAGGCGGTTGCCCGCCTTCATCGCGGCGATGCCGGCCCACATCGACTCCTCCGTGACCCGGGAGAGCTCGACCAGCTCCGGAGCGTGACCGGTGCCCACGAAGGCCGTGTACGCCGCGTCCCCGTGCCAGCCGTCGACGATGGCGCCGGCGTCGATGGAGATGATGTCGCCGTCCTTGAGGACCGTCTTGTCGTCCGGGATGCCGTGGACGACGACCTCGTTCACCGAGGTGCAGATGGTCGCGGGGAAACCGCCGTAGCCGAGGAAGTTCGACTTCGCCCCGGCGTCCGCGATGACCTTGCGGGCCACCATGTCCAGGTCGCGCGTCGTGGCGCCCGGCACGGCCGCCTCACGGGTCGCCGCGTGGATCGCGGCGACGACCAGCCCTGCCTCGCGCATCTTCGCGATCTGCTCGGGGGTCTTCAGCTGAACCATGAAACGGCCTTCCACCTTCGAAAAACGGGGTCTTCCCAACAGTACGGCCGCGATGCCCGAAGGACACCGCGGCCGTACTGTCGGTCACGAACAGGAGTGACTACTTCTTCAGGGCGTCCATCGCCCGCTTGGTGATCTCGTGCACCTCGCCGAGGGCGGAGATGGTCACCAGCAGGCCCTGGGCCTTGTAGTAGTCGATGATCGGCTCGGTCTGCGTGTGGTAGACCTCCAGCCGGTTGCGGACCGTGGCCTCGGAGTCGTCGCCCCGCTGGTACAGCTCGCCGCCGCACTGGTCGCAGACGCCCTCGGCCTTCGGAGCCGCGTAGATCACGTGGAAGACGTGCGCGGAGTCCTGGCGGCAGATCCGGCGGCCGGCGATGCGCTTGACGACCTCGTCCTCCTCGACCTCCAGGTCGAGGACGGCGTCCAGCTTCATGCCGGCACCGGTGAGCATCTCGTCCAGGGCCTCGGCCTGGGCGACGTTGCGCGGGAAGCCGTCGAGCAGGAAGCCGCCCGCGGCGTCCGACTGCTCCATGCGGTCCTTGGCCATGCCGATGGTGATCTCGTCGGGAACGAGCTCACCGGCGTCCATGAACGCCTTCGCACGCAGGCCGAGCTCCGTGCCCTGGCTGATGTTGGCGCGGAAGAGGTCGCCCGTGGAGATGTGCGGGATCGACAGGTTCTTGGCGAGGAACGCGGCCTGCGTTCCCTTGCCCGCCCCGGGGGGTCCGACGAGGACGATTCGCATCAGCGGAGGAACCCTTCGTAGTTGCGCTGCTGGAGCTGGCTCTCGATCTGCTTCACGGTTTCCAGACCCACACCCACGATGATCAGGATGCTCGTCCCGCCGAACGGGAAGTTCTGGTTCGCTCCGAAGCCGGCCAACGCCATTGTCGGCACTAGAGCGATGAGACCCAGGTACAGCGACCCCGGCCAGGTGATCCGGTTGAGTACGTAGCTCAGGTACTCAGCGGTAGGCCGGCCGGCGCGGATGCCCGGGATGAACCCACCATACTTCTTCATGTTGTCGGCAACTTCCTCGGGGTTGAACGAGATCGCCACGTAGAAGAACGCGAAGAAGACGATCAGGAGGAAGTAGGCGGCGATGTAGTACGGGTGGTCGCCCTTGACGAAGTGCTTCTGGATCCAGGTCGCCCAGCCGGCGGTCGAACCGCTGAACTGCACGATCAGGGCCGGGATGTACAGCAGCGACGAGGCGAAGATGACCGGGATGACACCGGCCTGGTTCACCTTGAGCGGGATGTAGGTGGACGTGCCCCCGTAGGCACGGCGGCCGATCATGCGCTTCGCGTACTGGACGGGGATCCTGCGCTGGGCCTGCTCGACGAAGACCACCAGGGCCACCATCGCGAGGCCGACGAGGATGACGACCGCGAACTCCACCCAGCCATCAGCGATCTTGCCCTGGAGCTTGATCGTCCAGAGGGCGGTGACGAAGCCGGCCGCGATCGAGATGAACATCAGGATCGACATGCCGTTGCCGATGCCGCGGTCGGTGATGAGCTCGCCGAGCCACATGACGATGCAGGTACCGGCGGTCATGGTGATCACCATGGTGACCGTGGTGAAGATCGAGCGGTCCGGGACGATCTCGCGAGCGACCGGGCAGGTGCCGAACAGGGCGCCGGTACGCGCGGTGGCGACCAGGCCGGTGCCCTGGAGGATCGCGAGCGCGACCGTCAGATAGCGCGTGTACTGGGTGATCTTCGCGGTGCCGGCCTGACCCTCTTTCTTGAGGTTCTCCAGCTTCGGAATGACCACGGTCAGCAGCTGCAGGATGATGCTCGCCGTGATGTACGGCATGATGCCGAGCGCGAAGATCGTGATCTGCAGCAGCGCACCGCCGCTGAACATGTTGACCAGACCGAAGAGGCTGTTGCTGCTCCCCATCTGGTCCACACAGATCTGAACGTTCTTGTAGCTCACGCCGGGTACCGGGATGTGGGACCCGAGCCGATACAGCACGATGATGCCGAGCGTGAAGAGCAGCTTCTTGCGCAGGTCGGGCGTCTTGAACGCCCGGGCGAACGCGGTGAGCACGGTGCCTCCTGCGACCCCCGCGCTACTGCGTCAGAGGTGACGGTCTGAGGATCGACGATTACGTACAAGCAAAGGTGCAGGCCACCTTACCGGCGACTGCGCCCCCCGTGGAACGACCAACCGGGGATGCCCCATATGTGAGGCATCCCCGGTCGGGTTTTAGCTATTTGTCACAGAGTTCGTCTTAGACGAGCTCGGTCACGGAACCGCCGGCGGCGGCAATCTTCTCCTTGGCGGAGGCGGAGACGGCGTCAACCGAAACCGTCAGCGCCACGGAGATCTCGCCCTGGCCCAGGACCTTGACGAGGCTGTTCTTGCGAACCGCGCCCTTGGCGACCAGGTCGGCCACCGTGACCTCTCCACCCTCGGGGTAGAGGGCACCGAGCTTGTCCAGGTTGACGACCTGGAACTCGGTGCGGAACGGGTTCTTGAAGCCCTTCAGCTTCGGCAGGCGCATGTGGAGGGGCATCTGCCCACCCTCGAAGCGCTGCGGAACCTGGTAGCGGGCCTTCGTACCCTTGGTACCACGACCAGCCGTCTTACCCTTCGACGCCTCACCACGACCGACACGGGTCTTCGCGGTCTTGGCACCGGGGGCGGGACGGAGGTTGTGAGCCTTCAGCGGGCTGTTCTCAGCCATGATTAGTCAACCTCCTCAACCGTCACGAGGTGGCGGACGGTGTGCACCATGCCGCGGAACTCGGGGCGGTCCTCCTTGACGACGACGTCGTTCAGGCGCTTGAGCCCGAGCGAACGCAGCGTGTCGCGGTGGTTCTGCTTGCTGCCGATGTACGACTTCGTCTGCGTGATCTTGAGGCGGGCCATCAGACACCCGCCCCTGCACGCGCACGGAGGAGAGCCGCGGGGGCGACGTCCTCGAGGGGCAGACCACGGCGAGCCGCGATCTCCTCGGGACGCTGCAGGCCCTTGAGGGCCTCCACGGTCGCGTGCACGATGTTGATCGCGTTGTCGGAGCCGAGCGACTTCGACAGGATGTCGTGAACGCCGGCGCACTCCAGAACGGCGCGCACCGGGCCACCGGCGATAACACCGGTACCGGGGGAAGCAGGCTTCAGCAGGACAACGCCGGCCGCCTTCTCGCCCTGGATCGGGTGCGGGATGGTGCCCTGGATGCGGGGAACCTTGAAGAAGTTCTTCTTGGCTTCCTCGACGCCCTTGGCGATGGCCGCGGGAACTTCCTTGGCCTTGCCGTAACCGACACCTACGGTGCCGTCACCGTCACCCACCACGACGAGCGCGGTGAAGCTGAAGCGACGACCACCCTTGACAACCTTGGCGACGCGGTTGATCGCGACAACGCGCTCAACGTAAGCGGTCTTCTCGGCGGCAGCGCCACCGTCGCGACCCTTCCGGTCCCGCCGCTCGCCGCCACCGGCACCGCTGCCGCGGCGCTGGGGTCCAGCCATTGGATTACCTCTCTCTGTTACGTCCGTGAGTCCCGGAACCGGGGCTTAGAACTTCAGCCCGGCTTCGCGGGCGGCGTCAGCCAGAGCGGCAATGCGCCCGGCGTATCGGTTGCCACCGCGGTCAAAGACGACGGTCTCGACGCCGGCAGCCTTCGCACGCTCGGCCACGAGCGCGCCGACGGCCTGGGCCTGGGCGCTCTTGTCGCCTTCGCCACCGCGGATCGAAGCGTCCAGGGTCGACGCGGACGCCAGGGTGTGGCCCTGGAGGTCGTCGATGACCTGAGCAACGATGTTGCGGTTCGAACGCGTCACGACGAGGCGCGGACGCTCCGCCGTACCCGAGACGTTCTTGCGGATGCGGATGTGGCGGCGAGCCTTG
The DNA here is from genome assembly GCF_040701585.1 of Streptomyces sp. NPDC093801. Lineage (NCBI taxonomy): Bacteria > Bacillati > Actinomycetota > Actinomycetes > Kitasatosporales > Streptomycetaceae > Streptomyces > Streptomyces sp. NPDC093801. The sequence goes on from NZ_JBFBDP010000005.1 coordinate 240,175, forward strand.
GCAGCGCGCTTGTACGCGTCGCCCTTGGCGATCTTCACACCGTATGCCATGGCTACTTACCAGCCTTTCCGACCTTGCGGCGGATGACCTCGCCGGCGTACTTGACACCCTTGGCCTTGTACGGGTCGGGCTTCCGCAGCTTGCGGATGTTGGCGGCGACCTCGCCGACCTTCTGCTTGTCGATGCCCTCGACCGAGAACTTGGTCGGCGACTCGACCTTGAACGAGATGCCCTCGGGCGCCTCGACCAGGATCGGGTGGCTGTAGCCGAGCTGGAACTCCAGGTCGGAGCCCTTCGCGGCCACGCGGTAACCGACACCGCTGATCTCGAGAGCCTTGACGTAACCCGCGGTCACGCCGGTGATCATGTTCGCCACCAGCGTGCGGGACAGGCCGTGCAGGGCCTTGTTCTGACGCTCGTCGTTCGGGCGGGTGACGTTCAGAACGCCGTCCTCACCCTTGACGATCTCGATCGGCGCCTTGACGACGTGCGTGAGGGAACCCTTGGGGCCCTTCACCGCGACCGTCTGGCCGTCGATGGTGACGTCCACACCGGCGGGAACCTGGATGGGGAGCTTGCCGATTCGCGACATTGCTTTTCCTCCGTTCCCGACTACCAGACGTAGGCGAGGACTTCCCCACCTACGCCCTTCTTGCCTGCCTGCTGACCGGTCAGGAGACCGTGCGACGTGGAGATGATCGCCACGCCCAGGCCACCGAGGACCTTCGGCAGGTTGGTGGACTTCGCGTACACGCGCAGACCGGGCTTCGAGATCCGCTTGATGCCCGCGATGGAGCGCTCACGGTTCGGCCCGAACTTCAGCTCGAGGACGAGGTTCTTGCCGACCTCGGCGTCCTCGACCTTCCAGCCGGTGATGAAACCCTCCTGCTTGAGGATCTCCGCGATGTGCGACTTGATCTTGCTGTGCGGCATCACGACGGTGTCGTGGTACGCCGAGTTAGCGTTACGCAGACGCGTGAGCATGTCTGCGATCGGGTCAGTCATGGTCATGAAAGTGGCCTTCGGCCTCTCTCGCCGGGGTTTCCTGTATGTGCCATCCCTCTCCCCACTCGGTGGCGGGACGGGTGCGGCACGGGGACCTACGGCGTAGTAAGTCGATAGGGCGGCGGACGCCCAACCCCACAAGCCTACGGCATGCGGGCAGGGCGGTCCGCCGACCTGATGCTTACCGAGAGCGTCTGGAAAACCTCAACACCCAAAGGGTGAAAGGGATTTACCAGGAGCTCTTGGTCACGCCCGGCAGCTCGCCACGGTGAGCCATCTCACGGAGGCACACGCGGCAGAGGCCGAACTTGCGGTACACGGAGTGGGGGCGACCGCAGCGCTGGCAGCGGGTGTACGCACGCACACCGAACTTGGGCTTGCGGGCAGCCTTCGCGATGAGAGCCTTCTTCGCCATCTCGCTTACGCCTCCTTGAAGGGGAAGCCGAGGTGACGGAGGAGCGCGCGGCCCTCAGCGTCGTTGGTCGCCGTGGTCACCACGGTGATGTCCATACCCCGGGTACGGTCGATCTTGTCCTGGTCGATCTCGTGGAACATGACCTGCTCGGTGAGACCGAAGGTGTAGTTGCCACGGCCGTCGAACTGCTTCGGCGACAGACCACGGAAGTCACGGATACGCGGCAGCGCGAGCGACAGCGTACGGTCCAGGAACTCCCACATGCGGTCACCACGGAGGGTGACGTGGCAGCCGATCGGCTGACCCTCACGCAGCTTGAACTGCGCGATGGACTTGCGGGCCTTCGTGACGGCCGGCTTCTGACCGGTGATCGTCGTCAGGTCGCGGATGGCACCGTCGATCAGCTTCGAGTCACGGGCGGCGTCGCCGACACCCATGTTCACGACGATCTTGACGAGGCCGGGAATCTGCATGACGTTCTCGTAGGAGAACTCTTCACGCATCTTGCCCGCGATCTCCTCGCGGTACTTCGTCTTCAGACGCGGAGTGGTAGCCATCAGATGTCCTCACCCGTGCGCTTGGCAACGCGGATCTTGTTGCCCTCGTCGTCGAAGCGGAAACCGACGCGGGTGACGACCTTCTTGCCGTCCTTCTCCACGACCAGCTGGACGTTGGACACGTGGACGGGGGCCTCGGTGATCACGATGCCGCCGGCCTGGTTCTGCCCAGCCTTGGTGTGCTTCTTGACCCGGTTGACACCCTCGACCAGGACGCGGGACTCGGTCGGGAAGGCCGCGATGACCTTGCCCTGCTTGCCCTTGTCCTTACCGGTGATGACCTGGACCAGGTCGCCCTTCTTGATCTTCATGCTTACAGCACCTCCGGCGCGAGCGAGATGATCTTCATGAACTTCTTCTCGCGCAGCTCACGGCCGACGGGGCCGAAGATACGGGTGCCGCGAGGGTCGCCGTCGTTCTTCAGAATGACGGCGGCGTTCTCGTCGAAGCGGATGTACGAGCCGTCCTGGCGGCGGCGCTCCTTGACGGTGCGAACGATGACGGCCTTGACGACGTCACCCTTCTTCACGTTGCCGCCGGGGATCGCGTCCTTGACGGTGGCGACGATGACGTCACCGATGCCCGCGTAGCGGCGACCGGAGCCACCGAGAACACGGATGCAAAGGATCTCCTTGGCACCAGTGTTGTCGGCGACACGCAGTCGCGACTCCTGCTGGATCACGTCTATCTCCTGTTTGTCTGCCGGTTCCCGGCCGGGGCTCCTTCGCGGAGCCCCGGCCGAGCCTGGCGGAACGAATCCGGGGGAAGCCCCCCGGAGTGATTACTTGGCCTTCTCGAGGATCTCGACGATGCGCCAGCGCTTGCTCGCCGACAGCGGACGCGTCTCCATGATGAGGACGCGGTCGCCGACGCCGGCAGCGTTCTGCTCGTCGTGAGCCTTGAGCTTGTTCGTACGGCGGATGACCTTGCCGTACAGCGCGTGCTTGACGCGGTCCTCGACGGCGACGACGACGGTCTTGTCCATCTTGTCGCTGACGACGAGACCCTCACGGGTCTTGCGGAAGCCGCGCTCGTTCGTCTCAGTCACGTTGTTCTCGCTCATCAGGCGTTCTCCACCGTCTCGATACCGAGCTCACGCTCGTGCATCAGGGTGTAGATGCGAGCGATGTCCTTACGGACGGACTTGAGCCGGCCGTTGTTCTCCAGCTGGCCGGTGGCCGCCTGGAAACGGAGCTTGAACAGCTCCTCCTTGGCCTCGCGCAGCTTGGCAACGAGCTCCTCGTTGCCGAGCTCGCGGAGCTCGGACGCCTTGGTTCCCGTCGCCATCACGACTCACCTGCCTCGCGCTTGACGATGCGGCACTTCATCGGCAGCTTGTGGGCCGCACGAGTGAGAGCCTCACGCGCAATCTTTTCGTTCGGGTAGGACAGCTCGAACATGACCCGGCCCGGGTGCACGTTCGCGATCCACCACTCCGGGGAACCCTTACCGGAACCCATGCGGGTCTCGGCAGGCTTCTTCGTCAGCGGACGGTCCGGGTAGATGTTGATCCAGACCTTGCCGCCACGCTTGATGTGGCGGGTCATCGCGATACGAGCCGCCTCGATCTGGCGGTTCGTCACGTAGGCGGGGGTGAGCGCCTGGATGCCGTACTCGCCGAACGAGACCTCAGTACCGCCCTTGGCCATACCGCTGCGCTTCGGGTGGTGCTGCTTGCGGTGCTTGACCCTACGAGGGATCAGCATGTCGGTCAGGCCTCCGTTCCGGTGCTCTCAGCCGGAGCGGCGGCGGGAGCGTCGGCCTTGGGGGCCTCGGCACCAGCAGCCTGCTGCGGCTTGCGGCCACCACGGCCGCCGCGCTCGCCACCACGGCCACCACGGCCGGCGGGACGGTCGCCAGCGCCGGCACCACGGGCCGGGCGGTTACCCGCACGGGCCGCAGCGTTCTCGGCGCGAACCTCGGCGATGTTCTTGACGTCGCCCTTGTAGATCCAGACCTTCACGCCGATACGGCCGAAGGTGGTCTTGGCCTCGAAGAAGCCGTAGTCCACGTTCGCGCGCAGCGTGTGCAGCGGCACACGACCCTCGCGGTAGAACTCGGAGCGGGACATCTCGGCGCCGCCGAGACGGCCGCCGCACTGGATCTTGATGCCCTTGGCGCCGGCCTTCATGGTGCCCTGCATGCTCTTGCGCATGGCACGACGGAAGGAGACGCGGGAGGAGAGCTGCTCGGCGACGGCCTGAGCAACCAGCTGAGCGTCGAGCTCGGGGTTCTTGACCTCGAGGATGTTCAGCTGGACCTGCTTGCCCGTGAGCTTCTCGAGGTCGCCGCGGATGCGGTCGGCCTCGGCGCCGCGGCGGCCGATGACGATGCCGGGACGAGCGGTGTGGATGTCCACACGCACGCGGTCACGGGTGCGCTCGATCTCAACCTTCGAGATGCCGGCGCGCTCCATGCCGGACGTCATCATCCGACGGATGGCGACGTCTTCCTTGACGTAGTCCTTGTACAGCTTGTCGGCGTACCAGCGGGACTTGAAGTCCGTGGTGATGCCGAGTCGGAACCCGTGCGGGTTTACCTTCTGGCCCATTACCGGGAACCTTCCTTGCTGCTGACGACCACGGTGATGTGGCTGGTCCGCTTGCGGATCCGGTAGGCACGGCCCTGGGCACGCGGACGGAACCGCTTCAGGGTCGGGCCCTCGTCCACGTACGCCTCGCTGATGACCAGCGTGGAGGCGTCCGGGTGGTTGTAGTTGTGCGCGGCGTTGGCAATGGCGCTGTCCAGCACCTTGCCGACCGGCACGCTCGCGGCCTGCGGGGCGAAACGCAGGACCGCCTGAGCCTCCGTGGCATCCATGCCACGGATGAGGTCCACCACGCGGCGGGCCTTCATGGGCGTGACGCGGATGTACCGCGCCTGGGCCCTGGCTTCCATGGTTGTCCCTTCGGTGTTAGTCATAGTCGTAACCACCCCGCGATTAGCGGCGCTTCGACTTCCGGTCGTCCTTGACGTGGCCGCGGAAGGTGCGAGTCGGCGAGAACTCGCCGAGCTTGTGGCCGACCATCGACTCGGTGACGAACACCGGGACGTGGGTCTTGCCGTTGTGCACCGCGATCGTGTGACCCAGCATGCTGGGGATGATCATCGAGCGACGGGACCAGGTCTTGATGACGTTCTTGGTGCCGGCTTCGTTCTGGGCGTCCACCTTCTTTACGAGGTGGTCGTCGACGAAGGGCCCCTTCTTGAGACTGCGCGGCATCTAAACCCGCTCCTAGCGCTTCTTGTTCGTCTTGCGGCGGCGGACGATGTACTTGCTCGAAGCCTTCTTCGGCGAGCGAGTACGACCCTCCTTCTGACCCCACGGGGAGACCGGGTGGCGACCACCGCTGGTCTTGCCCTCACCACCACCGTGCGGGTGGTCAACCGGGTTCATCGCGACACCGCGGACGGTCGGGCGGACGCCCTTCCAGCGCATGCGGCCGGCCTTGCCCCAGTTGATGTTCGACTGCTCGGCGTTGCCGACCTCGCCGACCGTGGCGCGGCAGCGCGCGTCGACGAGACGGATCTCACCGGACGGCATGCGGAGGTGGGCCATCACGCCCTCCTTCGCGAGCAGCTGCACGGAGGCACCAGCCGAACGCGCGAACTTGGCGCCGCCACCGGGGCGGAGCTCGATCGCGTGGATCGTGGTACCGACCGGGATGTTGCGGAGCGCGAGGTTGTTGCCCGGCTTGATGTCGGCCGTGGGGCCGTTCTCGATCCGGTCGCCCTGCTGCAGACCGCGCGGCGCGATGATGTAGCGCTTCTCGCCGTCGGCGTAGTGCAGCAGCGCGATGCGCGCGGTGCGGTTGGGGTCGTACTCGATGTGCGCGACCTTGGCCGGCACGCCGTCCTTGTCGTGACGACGGAAGTCGATCACGCGGTAGGCGCGCTTGTGGCCACCGCCCTGGTGGCGAACGGTCACACGACCGGTGTTGTTACGGCCGCCCTTGCTGTGCAGGGGGCGGACCAGCGACTTCTCCGGCGTGGACCGCGTGATCTCGACAAAGTCGGCGACGCTGGAGCCACGACGGCCCGGGGTCGTCGGCTTGTACTTGCGGATACCCATTTCTCAGTCCTCGTCCGATTCCGGACGACTAGACCCCCGTTAGGAGGCCTGGCCGCCGAAGATGTCGATACGGTTGCCCTCGGCAAGGGTCACGATGGCGCGCTTGGTGTTGGCGCGCTTGCCGAAACCGGTCTTGGTGCGCTTGCGCTTACCCTGACGGTTGATCGTGTTGACCCCGGTGACCTTGACCGAGAAGACCGCCTCGACGGCCTGCTTGATCTGGGTCTTGTTGGCGCCGGGCGCGACGATGAACGTGTACTTGTTCTCGTCCAGCAGCGCGTAGCTCTTCTCCGAGACGACCGGCTTGATCAGCAGGTCGCGCGGGTCGGTGAAGGTCTTGCTGGTAACGGTCGCCTCAGACATCAGGCCTCGTTCCCTTCGGTCTCATCGGCCTTGGGGCCAGACACGAAGGACTCGAGCGCGGCCTGGGTGAAGACCACGTCGTCAGAGACGATCACGTCGTACGTGTTCAGCTGGCCCGGCTCCAGGATGTGAACCTGGGGCAGGTTGCGGGCGGACAGCCACGCCAGCTCGTCAGAGCGCTCGGCGACCAGGAGCAGGTTCTTGCGCTCCGAGATCTTGCCGAACAGCGTCTTCGCGGCCTTGGTGGAGGCGGCACCCTCGACCACGCCGGTGACGACGTGGATGCGGGAGTGGCGCGCGCGGTCCGAGAGGGCACCGCGGAGGGCGGCGGCCTTCATCTTCTTCGGGGTGCGCTGCGAGTAGTCACGCGGCACGGGGCCGTGGACGACGCCACCGCCGGCGAACTGCGGAGCGCGGGTCGAACCCTGACGGGCGCGGCCGGTGCCCTTCTGGCGGTAAGGCTTCTTGCCACCACCACGGACTTCGCCACGGGTCTTGGTCTTGTGCGTGCCCTGACGGGCAGCGGCCAGCTGGGCGACGACGACCTGGTGGATCAGCGGAACGCTGGTCTTCGCGTCGAAGATCTCCGCGGGGAGCTCGACGGTACCGGCCTTGTCGCCAGCCGGCGAAAGGATGTCAATGGTGCTCATTACCTCAAGCCCCCTTGGCCGCGGTACGGACCAGGACGAGGCCGCCGTTCGGACCGGGGACCGCGCCCTTGATGAGGAGCAGACCCTTCTCCGCGTCAACCGCGTGGATGGTCAGGTTCTGGGTGGTGACGCGCTCGTTACCCATGCGACCGGCCATGCGCATGCCCTTGAAGACACGCCCAGGGGTGGCGCAGCCACCGATCGAACCGGGGGAGCGGTGCTTGCGCTGCACACCGTGACCGGCGCCGAGGCCCCGGAAGTTGTGGCGCTTCATGACACCGGCGAAGCCCTTGCCCTTGCTGTTGCCCGTGACGTCAACCTTGACGCCGGACTCGAACACGGCAGCCGTGATCTCCTGGCCGAGCGTGTACTCGCTGGCGTCGGAGGTACGGAGCTCCACCAGGTGGCGGCGCGGGGTCACGTCGGCCTTGGCGAAGTGGCCCTTGAGGGGCTTGTTCACCTTGCGCGGGTCGATCTCGCCGAAGGCGATCTGGACCGACTCGTAGCCGTCGGTGTCATTGGTACGGACCTGGGTAACGACGCAGGGCCCGGCCTTGACGACGGTCACCGGGACGACACGGTTGTTCTCGTCCCAGACCTGGGTCATGCCGAGCTTCTCGCCCAGGACGCCCTTGATCTGCTTAGCCATCTTCTCGACGCCTCTCAGAGCTTGATCTCGATGTCAACGCCGGCCGGAAGGTCCAGGCGCATCAGCGAGTCAACGGTCTTGGGCGTCGGGTCGAGGATGTCGATCAGGCGCTTGTGCGTGCGCATCTCGAAGTGCTCGCGCGAGTCCTTGTACTTGTGCGGCGACTTGATGACGCAGTACACGTTCTTCTCAGTGGGCAGCGGCACCGGGCCCGCGACCGACGCACCAGTGCGGGTCACCGTCTCGACGATCTTCTTCGCCGAGGAGTCGATGACCTCGTGGTCGTAGGCCTTGAGCCGGATGCGGATCTTCTGTCCCGCCATGGCTACTCCGTAGTCCTGTCTCTGTATGGAAACGCTCTGGCTCCCGGCCGGCTGCGGAACGGGGTTCCGCGGCCTCTCCTCCGACCCACGCGGTCGGGCGTGTCGCACTCCCTCCGAAAAAATTCCCATACGGAAATTCCCTCATCCAAGGGGGTGCGGTCCTGGACCGCGCATCGGGGGAGAAACACCCACCGAGTGCCTGGTGCGGGCCGTGCTGACACTTCCCAGAAGATTCCCGTACGTCCGCCCTCATTGCTGCCCCGAAAGGCAGATTAAGGACGACGAGTACTGTGGGACTCGCTTCCGGTCCTCCCGGCGGGAGGCGCGCAGCATCGGCACACAGCCGAGCAACTTGAGTAGTCTGCCATACGAGACACGTACCTGGCCAATCGGGCCGAAGAGAATACCCCGCCGCGCGATCACGTCAAACCACGGCACGCGACGGGGATCCCTGGTCAGGAGCGGGATACGGTCCCGCAGCCCTCCTGCCGGTCGGCGCCGATCGCCCGGGAGCGGTCGTACGGGTCCACGGTGGGTCCGGTGGGCGCCGGTCCGCTCTGGTCCGGGTCCGAGAAGAACGACGGGTGCACGTACCCGTCGAACCGGTCGCAGGCACTGTTGCCGAGGTCGTGCCGGAGGGTCGTGAGCAGCAGCGCGCCGGGCGTCCCGCGCCACTTGCCGGGGTCGACGACCGAGAAGCCGAGCTCTCGCCGGACGATGGTCCGCGCGACGTCCTCCGGATTCCCGTTCACCTTCACGAACGGGTGGACGAACGTGTAGTCCGCCTTCACCACGGCCACGCCCGCCTTCTCCCCCGGCTCCACCCACATCCGGCCGCGCACCTTGACCACGTCGCCCACGGGCTTCAGCTCGGCCGGGTCGTACCGGGTGGACAGCACCAGCGGGTCCCGGTCCCGGGCGGGCCGCTCGTAGGACTCCTTCAGCCTCCGGGGCAGCTCCTCGTCCCGGGGGTCCAGCACCTCCAGAGCCGCCTTCGGCCACTCCCCGCGCAGCACGACCGGATCCAGGTTGGCCGCGACCAGGAACTGCTTCGCCTTCGCGAGCGCCTCGGCGACCTGCCCTTCGCTCAGCCCGCCGACGGCCGTCGCGGCCGGCACCTCGATACCGGCGGCGCCGTCGGCCCACTGCGCGGCCGGCGAGCCGCGGAAGGGCTCCTTCAAGGTCGGCCGGTCCGGGTACACGGCCTCCGGGGCCGCCGTCGGACGTACGGACTCCGCGGGCAGCGGGGCGGCGCCACGGGCCTCCTGGCGGGCCTGCGCCTTCCCCGTCAGCCGGTCGATGACCAGCTCGGGCCGTACGGCGACCAGCGCGAGCCCCGCGATGGCGACGATCGCGGCCGCGGCCTTGAGCCGCCGCTTGCCCCGCCCCCGGCCCTCCCTCTCCTGCCAGGCGGGCCCCGTCCTCCAGCCGGGCGGCTCGTTGCGCTGCGGCTTCCGCGTGCGGCCGAGGCGGCGGCGCCCGGCCCGCGCCCGCTCCTCGTCCTCGGCCCGCAGGCGCGCGGTGACCATCCGGGCCCGCGCCGAGGGCTCCTTCGGCGCGCCGGCGCTCTCCCGCGCGACCTGCTCGCTGAAGCGGGCCCATTCCTCGTCGGATATCTCCGGCCGTCCGTCGCCCTGCCGGTCCATGCTTCCCACCCTGAACGCTCCGTCGCACGTGATCTGCTGCGGAGCCTCTCACAGGCCTTTATCCCGTCCTTACGGGGGTCCCGCCCGCGGGAACGACGAAGGGCCCCTCCCCCGCCGCCGGAGCGGTGGGAAAGGGGCCCTCCCGTCAAACATGGTGCCCGCTGGAGCGAGCTACCAGGTCAGAACACGAATTACTTCGTGATCTTGGTGACCTGGCCGGCGCCGACCGTACGACCACCCTCACGGATGGCGAACTTCAGGCCCTCCTCCATGGCGACCGGCTGGATCAGCTGGACGGACATGTCGGTGTTGTCGCCCGGCATGACCATCTCGGTGCCCTCGGGGAGGGTCACGACGCCGGTCACGTCCGTGGTACGGAAGTAGAACTGCGGGCGGTAGTTGTTGAAGAACGGGGTGTGACGGCCACCCTCGTCCTTCGACAGGATGTACGCAGCGGCCTCGAACTCGGTGTGCGGGGTGACCGAACCGGGCTTGATGATGACCTGGCCGCGCTCGACGTCCTCGCGCTTGATGCCACGGAGGAGCAGACCGACGTTCTCACCGGCCTGGCCCTCGTCGAGCAGCTTGCGGAACATCTCGATGCCGGTGACCGTGGTGGTGGTCTTCTCCTGCTTGATGCCGATGATGTCAACGGTCTCGTTGACCTTCAGGACACCACGCTCGATGCGGCCGGTGACGACGGTGCCACGACCGGTGATCGTGAAGACGTCCTCGACGGGCATCAGGAACGGCTTGTCGGTGTCACGCGGCGGGGTCGGGATGGCCTCGTCCACGGCGTCCATCAGGCCGAGGAGCTTGTCGCCCCACTCCTTGTCGCCCTCGAGCGCCTTCAGCGCGGAGACCTGGACGACCGGCAGGTCGTCGCCCGGGAAGTCGTACTCGGAGAGCAGCTCACGGACCTCGAGCTCGACGAGCTCCAGGATCTCCTCGTCGTCCACCATGTCGGCCTTGTTCAGGGCGACGACGATGTACGGAACGCCGACCTGGCGGGCCAGGAGCACGTGCTCCTTGGTCTGCGGCATCGGGCCGTCGGTGGCGGCGACCACGAGGATGGCGCCGTCCATCTGCGCGGCACCGGTGATCATGTTCTTGATGTAGTCGGCGTGACCCGGGCAGTCGACGTGGGCGTAGTGACGCGCCTCGGTCTGGTACTCGACGTGCGCGATGGAGATGGTGATACCGCGCTGGCGCTCCTCAGGAGCCTTGTCGATCTGGTCGAACGCCGACGCCGCGTTCAGGTCCGGGTACTTGTCGTGCAGCACCTTGGTAATGGCGGCCGTGAGGGTCGTCTTACCGTGGTCAATGTGACCGATGGTGCCGATGTTGACGTGCGGCTTAGTCCGCTCGAACTTCGCCTTCGCCACGGGGTCCTCCTGAGAGTGGTTCTGTACGCCTTGAATCGTCGGCGCCAGGTGATCTTTGCTGGAAAGCCGGCTCCCCCGGGGCAACGGGAGGGTTGCTCCTGTTGCCCCAGAGGCTCCGGTGGCAAGCCTAAAACGTGAACTCGGAAGAGTTACTCGCCCTTGGCCTTCGCGATGATCTCCTCGGCGACGTTCCGGGGAACCTCGGCGTAGGAGTCGAACTGCATCGAGTAGCTGGCGCGACCCGAGGTCTTGCTGCGGAGGTCGCCGACGTAGCCGAACATCTCCGAGAGGGGCACGAGGCCCTTGACGATCTTGGCTCCGTGACGGTCCTCCATGGCCTGGATCTGGCCACGGCGGGAGTTGATGTCACCGATGACGTCGCCCATGGACTCCTCGGGCGTGGTGACCTCAACGGCCATCATCGGCTCGAGCAGAACGGGCGAAGCCTTGCGCGCGGCCTCCTTGAAGGCCTGCGAACCAGCGATCTTGAAGGCGAGCTCGGAGGAGTCGACCTCGTGGTAGCCACCGTCGAGAAGCGTGACGCGGACGCCCGTCATCTCGTAGCCGGCCAGGATGCCGAACTGCATGGCCTCCTGCGCACCGGCGTCGACCGAAGGGATGTACTCCTTCGGCACGCGGCCACCGGTGACCTTGTTCACGAACTCGTACGCCGGACCATCGGCGTCCGTGATCGGCTCGATCGCGATCTGCACCTTGGCGAACTGACCGGTACCACCGGTCTGCTTCTTGTGGGTGTAGTCGTGACGCTCGACGGCCTTGCGGATCGTCTCGCGGTACGCGACCTGCGGCTTGCCGACGTTGGCGACGACCTTGAACTCGCGCTTCATACGGTCGACCAGCACCTCGAGGTGCAGCTCGCCCATACCGCCGAGGATGGTCTGGCCGGTCTCCTCGTCCGAGTGGACGTGGAACGACGGGTCCTCTTCCGCGAGGCGCTGGATGGCGACACCCAGCTTCTCCTGGTCGCCCTTCGAGGCGGGCTCGATGGCGACCTGGATGACCGGAGCCGGGAAGTCCATGGACTCCAGGATCACGGGGGCCTTGTCGTCACACAGCGTCTCACCGGTGGTGGTCTGCTTCAGGCCCATGACGGCGACGATGTCGCCGGCGCCCACCGCGTCGATCTCCTCACGCTTGTTCGCGTGCATGCGGTAGATCTTGCCGATGCGCTCCTTCTTGCCCTTGACGGAGTTCAGCACCGCGGTGCCGGCCTCCAGGCGGCCCGAGTAAACCCGGACGAAGGTGAGCTTGCCGAGGTGCGGGTCGCTCATGATCTTGAACGCGAGCGCGGCGAGGGGCTCCTCGTCCGACGGCTTGCGCTTCACGACGACCTCGGCGTCCTTGACGTCGTGGCCCTCGATGGCCTCGATGTCGAGCGGCGACGGGAGGTAGCGCACGACGGCGTCGAGCAGGGGCTGGACGCCCTTGTTCTTGAACGCCGTACCGCAGAACACCGCGGTGATCGTGGGCTCGCCCTTGCCCTTGCCGGAGCCGAGGATGATGCGGCGCACGGCCGCGTGCAGCTGCTCGGCGGTGGGCTCGACGCCCTCCAGGAACAGCTCCATCATCTCTTCGTCGTTCTCGGCGACCTGCTCGACGAGGGTGGCGCGCCACTCCTCGGCCAGCTCGGTGTGCGAGGCGGGGATGTCGACGACGTCGTACATCTCACCCTTGGTGGCCTCGGCGGACCACACGAGGGCCTTCATGCGGACGAGGTCGACCACGCCCTGGAAGTCGGCCTCGGCACCGATCGGCAGCTGCATCACGATCGGAACCGCACCGAGGCGGTCCTTGATCATGTCGACGCAGCGCATGAACTCGGCGCCCGTACGGTCGAGCTTGTTGACGAAGCAGATACGCGGCACGCCGTAGCGGTCCGCCTGACGCCAAACGGTCTCGGACTGCGGCTCCACACCGGCGACACCGTCGAACACGGTGACGGCACCGTCGAGGACGCGGAGCGAACGCTCCACCTCGACCGTGAAGTCCACGTGACCCGGGGTGTCGATGATGTTGATGGTGTGGTCGACGTCCTCGAGCGGCCAGTGGCAGGTCGTCGCGGCGGACGTGATCGTGATGCCGCGCTCCTGCTCCTGCTCCATCCAGTCCATCGTGGCAGCGCCGTCGTGGACTTCACCGATCTTGTAAGACACACCGGTGTAGAACAGGATGCGCTCGGTGGTGGTCGTCTTGCCCGCGTCGATGTGGGCCATGATGCCGATGTTGCGCACCTTGGCCAGGTCAAGCGAAGTGGTAGCCATATCGGCTCAGTCTTCTCTCGGTCTCGATGTGGGTTGGGACTACCAGCGGTAGTGCGCGAAGGCCTTGTTGGACTCGGCCATCTTGTGCGTGTCCTCGCGCTTCTTGACGGCCGCACCGAGGCCGTTCGAGGCGTCGAGAAGCTCGTTCATCAGGCGCTCGGTCATGGTCTTCTCGCGGCGGGCGCGGGAGTAACCCACGAGCCAGCGGAGGGCCAGGGTCGACTGACGACCCGGCTTGACCTCGACCGGAACCTGGTAGGTCGCGCCACCGACGCGGCGGGACTTGACCTCGAGCGACGGCTTGACGTTCTCCAGCGCGCGCTTCAGCGTGATGACCGGGTCGTTGCCGGTCTTCTCGCGGAGGCCTTCCATGGCGCCGTAGACGATGCGCTCGGCGGTGGAGCGCTTGCCGTTCAGGAGGATCTTGTTGATGAGCGAGGTCACCAGAGGAGAGGCGTAGACCGGGTCGATGATGACCGGGCGCTTCGGGGCGGGGCCCTTACGAGGCATTCTTACTTCTCCTTCTTGGCGCCGTAGCGGCTGCGGGCCTGCTTGCGGTTCTTGACAGCCTGGGTGTCAAGCGCACCGCGGATGATCTTGTAACGAACACCCGGCAGGTCCTTCACACGGCCACCACGCACGAGCACGATCGAGTGCTCCTGCAGGTTGTGACCCTCACCCGGAATGTAAGCGGTGACCTCGATGCCGGAGGTCAGACGCACACGCGCGACCTTACGGAGCGCCGAGTTCGGCTTCTTCGGGGTGGTCGTGAACACACGCGTGCAGACACCACGACGCTGAGGCGAAGCCTCGAGCGCGGGGGTCTTCGTCTTCTCGACCTTGTCCTGCCGGCCCTTCCGGACCAGCTGCTGGATCGTAGGCACTACTTCTCCGGTTTCTGTGTGCCGTGTAGTGAAGCTAACCTGGAACTTTTCCGACCCACGCGGTCGGGTGTGTCGGATTCGGCGGAGCTCCGCGCAAGCGTGGAGGCGCATGAATCTCGGTGGCCGATGCGGCTCGCCGTGCGGTTGATGGACACGCGCGGGAGCCCAGGCACACCCCAGGCACAAGGTCTGAGCGTACCCACCGCATCCACTCCGGTCAAAACATAAGCCGCGCCGCCGCCGCCCGCACGGCCGCGCAGCTCAGGCGCCCCTTGGGTATGGGGCCCCGGAGCCGGGGCGGCCTCGCGAAGGTCACACGGGCGTGGTAGTGCGGGCGAACTACACTGCCAGCGAATCCCAGCGAGTCAGTTCAAAAACGTACGAGCGCCAGGAGCAGGACATTGGGGACGGTCACCACGGAGCCGACGACGGCGGCAGCCCCGCCCCCCGGCGGCGGCCGCGCCCCCGCGGCACGGCGGCGCGCGGCCCTCCCGCGCCTGTACGGGCCCCTGCTGGCCTTCCTGCTCACCTCGGGCGCGTTCTGCGCCGCCTGGGCGGCCCGCGGCAGCTTCCCCTTCGGCAACACCGGCCGGGCCGTCAACGACCAGGCCAACCAGTACGTGCCCTTCCACCGCGCCCTGTGGGACCTGGTCCACGGCCAGGCCGCCGGCGACGTCCTCTTCAGCTGGCGCGGGGGCTTCGGGCAGCAGTTCCTGTCCGACTACTACACGTACCTCGGCAACCCCTTCTCGTGGCTCGCCGTCCTCGTCCCGCGGGCCCACGTGGACCTGGCCGTCTTCCTGATCACCCCGGTCACGATGGGTGCGGCCGCCGCCCTGATGACGGTCTACCTCGGCAGGCTCCAGAGCGGCCCGTGGTGGCAGCGCGGCGTCCTCGGCGCCTGCTACGGCCTGTGCGGCTGGGCGCTCAGCGACGCCTCGTACATCCCGATGTGGCTGTGGGGCCTGGTCGCCCTGCCCCTGCTGGGCATCGCGGTCGAGTGGTGCCTGGAGGGCCGGCGCTGGCCGGGAGCGGCACTCCTGGTGGCGCTCGCCTGGTACGGGAACTTCTACACGGCGATGATGGCCACGATGGCCGCGTGCGTGCTGCTGGCCGTCCGGATGCTGACCCTGGACATGACGGGAGCCCAGCGCCTGCGCGCCCTGTGGCGCGCGGCCACCGCCGCCGCGACCGGCATCCTCCTGACCCTCCCCCTCCTCCTGCCGTCGTTCCTCTCCAGTGGCGCCTCGCAGCCGACGAAGGCCGCGGCCTTCGACCCGGTGCGCGTCGAGGTCTTCCTGGCGGGCATGCTCCCGGCCACCCACCTGTGGGGCGGCCGGCCGCGCCTGTACGTGGCCTCGCTGGGCCTGATCCTGGCGGGCTCCTTCCTGCTGAACACCCGGATCGCCGGGCGCACCCGCCTGGTCTGGGCGGCGGCCACGCTGTTGGTCCTGGCCTCCTTCCAGTTCCCCCCGACCCAGTACGTGTGGCACGGGCTGGCGGTGCCGAACGGCAACCCGTACCGCGAGACGTTCGTGTTCAGCGGGATGGTCGTCGTCCTGGCCTGGCTGGCCCTGGCCAACCGCCCGCGGCCGCTGCACCTGGCCCTGACGGCCGCCCTCCTGGTCCTGGCCACCTTCGTCCTGCGCCACACCGACGACTTCGGCGGCTGGACCTGGCCGGCCGTCCTGGGCGGCGGCGCGCTCTCCCTGCTGGCCCTGACCCTGCTCGCGCTGGGCGGGAAGCGGCGCGGGCTGGTGGCCCTGGCCGCCGTGCTCATGATCGGCGTGGTCTTCGCCGAATCGACGGTCGCCGCGGCCAACGCGGACGCCCGCCGCTCGCGCGAACGCTGGGCCCAGCCCGCCCCGACCTCGAACCGCTCGATCACGAACCACTTCGAGGCGGTCCGCCAGGTGGACGGCTGGCCCGCCTACCGGACGGACTCGGGCGCGCCGCAGACCTCGTACAACGACGCCCTGGCGCTTCGGGCGGAGGGCCCGCAGTACTACAGCAGCTACCTGCCGGAGGCGACGTACAAGGCCCTGGAGCCCCTGGGGTACGGCTACAAGAACGACGGCCGGACCTTCTTCGGCGCCGACAACCCGGTCCTCGACGCGATCTTCTCGATCGGCGCCCGGGTCCGCCCGGGCACCGCCCCCGGCACCTGGACGGCGACGAAGCAGGCCGCCCCTCCCCTGGTGACGGTCCGCCCCGCCCCCGCCACGTCCCCCAACCCGGCCGACAGCGTCTACGCCCGCCAGGAGAACGTCCTGGGCGCGACGGTCTACGAGGTCCCGCAGACCACCCGCACGGGCACGCAGGCCTCCCAGACCTACACGGCCGCCTGCACCCCGGGTTCCGAGGCCTACTGGTACTCCCCCGAGCTCTACGGCACCCTCCGCGCCGGCGATCGCTCCCTCCCCCTGGAGGACCGGATGACCGGCGTCCTCCCCCTGGGCCCGGTCCCCGCGTCCGGCACGGTCACCGCGACGGTGGAGACCCGCACCGAGAACGCCACCGCCGGCCCGCACCCCCTCGGCTGCCTGGACCGCGCCGCCCTGGACGCCCGGGTCCGCGACCTCACCGCCACGGGCGCCACCGCGGTCCGCGTCGGCGGCCACACGATCGAGGCCACCCTCCCGGCGACCGCCGCCGGCACCGCCGTCTTCGCGATGACGGACATCCCGGGCTGGCAGTGCTCGGCTCCCACGACGGACTTCCACGGCCTCCTGGCCGTCCCCCTCACCCCGGGCACCCGCCACCTCTCCTGCACCTACACCCCCAAGGGCCTCACCCCGGGCCTCGCCGCGGCCACCCTGGCCCTCCTGACCCTGACCTCGGTCACCACGGCGGACTTCGTCCGCCGCCGCCGCGAGCGCGCTGCGGGTTGATCCCCCAGTTCCGGAACCGCCGAAGGCCGTTGTTGAGTACATTGACCGCCCTGATCGACAGGGGCGGGGGCGGTTGCAGATGGCAGACGGTGCGGACCCGGCGTACGGCGAAGGCGGGCTGGACGACCGGGTCCCCCTGCTCGCCCGGTTGGAGGAGGCCGATGGCGCCGCCTTACGGGCACTCGGGCGCGAGGTGGCCTACCCACCCCGCAGCACCCTGCTCCACCAGGACGAGCCCACGGCGCACGTCCTTCTGATCCTGCGGGGCTGGACCAAGGTCACCGCAACGCACCCCAACGGCTACCAGGCCCTCCTCGCCCTGCGCGGGCCGGGAGACATCATCGGAGAGTCCGCGGCGCTCACCGGCCGGCCCCGCTCCGCGACCATCACCGCACTCGAACAGGTCCGCGCGGTCGTCATCGAGCACGAATCCTTCCGCGTGTTCCTCGGCCGGCACCCCGGCGTCGCGCTCCAGTTACTGGCCCTGTCCTCCGACCGCACGCGCGAGGCCGACCGGCGCAACCTCCAGTTCGCCTCCATGCCGGTCCGCGAACGGCTCGCGGTGCTCTTGCTCGACCTCGCGCGGATCCACGGCAGACGCACCACGGAGGGGGTGGATGTGGCCGTCCCGCTGACCAAGCAGGAATTGGCGGGCGCCGTGGGCGCCTCACGCGAGATGGTGCAGAGGGAATTGAAGAGCCTGCGGGACAGGGGTGTCATCAGCACCGGCCGGCGCACGCTGGTGATCACGCGGCCGGACGTGCTGCATCGGATCGCCCGGGCCCAGTCGCCCGCCGTCTGAGGAAGGCGCACCGCCCCCTTCAGTGCACACGGTCACACTCGGGTGCGTCTTCCTCCCTCACGGCGACGGGCCCGCCTGCCCGACGCTGCTCGCATGACGCACCCACAGCCCCTCTTCCGTACCTTGCTCCTGATCGACACCGAGCGGTTCAGCGACCGCGACGACGTCCAGCAGGGCTACCTCCGGCGAATGCTCTTCGGGATCGTCGACCGAGTCCTGCTCCGGGCCGGCGCCGACCAGAGCCTGCGGCGCCGGGAGGACCGCGGTGACGCGGTCATGGAGCTCATCGATCCCGCCGTTCCGCTGACCGAGCTGCTGCGCGCGCTGCTGAAGGACGCGCCGGCCGAACTGCGCGCCGTCAACCGGCTGGCCGCCAGCTCGGCGCAGATCCGGCTCCGGGCCGTCCTCGCCACAGGCTTCGTCGACATCGACGAGTTCGGCGGCTGGGTGGGCACGGACGTGAACAACGCCTGCCGCCTCCTCGACGGTGACCAGCTGCGGGACTCGTTGCGCGAGCGTGCGGACGACTTCGCGCTGTGCGTGTCCGAATCCGTGCACGCGGGCATCGTCGCCCACGACCACCTCGGCATCCCGAGGGACGAGTTCCACGCGATCACCGTCCCCACCAAGAACGGTCGGATGGCCGCCTGGCTCCACGGTCCCCTACCCGCCGCACCTCCCACGCCCCTGCAGCCCCCGCTGCGCCACCCCCAGTCGCCCGCACCGGTCGGCGTCGACTTCCGCGGCACCAACCACGGCCTGGTCGCGAACCAGGTGCAGGGAGACATCACCTTCGGCGGCCCGGGCGAGCGCCGGTGAGCGAGGAAGGGGTACCGCCGAGCGGACCGAAGGGACCCGCCGCCGAGCAGGCCGGGGGTGCGCAGGCGGCCGAGGCCGAGCGACCCGCGCAGGAACCCTGGGCCGCCCGCCGGGACCTGGACGACCACGCCCCGAGTTCCATGGGGCTCCACTTCCGCGGGACCAACCACGGCGTCACGGCCCGGCAGGTCATCGGCGACATCATCACGGGCGGGAAGACCGAGAACCACTACAACTTCGGCGGTCTCGGCGGCACCCAGGTCTCCGGCGAGATCCCGGCGGAGACCCTGGAACGGCTCGCCGACGACTTCGTACCGGAAGGCACCCCGTTCGCCCGGCTGCTGGAGAAGCTGCGCGAGGAACGGGTGATCGTCCTGGCCGGTGACCCGTTCACCGGCCGCCGCACTGCGGCCCTCATGCTGCTGCACCACCTCGGCGCCACGCCGGTCTGTGCCCTGGACCGGGACGTGAGGCCGAGCGAGCTGAGCCTGCGGCTGACCGCGGGTGACGGCGCCACCGGCTACGTGCTGTGCGACCTGGACATCTCGCGTGAGCACCCGCTGCGGGAAGCCCACGTGCTGGCGCTGCGCGGCCGCATGCGCGAACTCGACGGGTACCTCGTCGTCACCGCCGGCCGCAGTCCCTACGTCGAGGACACCGTCGAGCTCTCCGCCTGGCATCCGCCCGCGGCACTGACCGTCCTCGCGGCCCTGGTCCCCAAGAAGACCGGCGCCGAACACGCCCGGCGGCTACTGGCCCTGCCCGCCGTCGCCGAGTTCCTCACGCACGAGCGGCAGATCCGCGAGGTCGTGCGGTACGTCGCCGTTCTCGCGGAGGCCGACGAGGACCGGATCAAGCAGTACTCGCTCGACACGCTGGTGGCGCAGGTCCAGGAGTGGTTCGAGGAGGCGGAGACACCCGTGCAGCTGCGGGAGAAGGCCTTCCTGATCGCACTGGCCGCCTTCGACCGCGGGCCGTACGCGCTCACCGCGGAGCTGAGCGACATCCTGTACAGCGCCCTACGCAGCACTGGCGACGAAACGTACCAGAAGCCCATACCGGTCTTCGGTACCCATATCGGCAAACGCCTGCAGAACTCACGCGCGTACAGCTATGAGGACGAGGAAACGACCGAGTGGGGTCCGGTCACGCAGGTCAAGGCGGCCTTCCATGACGAACGGGTGGCACCGGTCGTGCTGCGCGAGGTCTGGACCGGCCACCCCGCCGCGCGACCCGCGCTGATCAAATGGCTCAACGCCCTCTCCGTCGACGGGCGGCCCTTCGTACGGACCCGGGCGGCAGCCACCGTCGCCGTCCTCGCCTACACCGACCTGCCGTCGACGATGGCTCTGATCATCGAGCCCTGGGCGGGGGCGAGGGAATCCCGTCGGCAGCTGACGGCGGTCAGTGCCCTCACCCTGGCCCACCGCATCGGAGCCCCGAACATCCCGCGGATCGTCGACGCCTGGAGCGTGTCCGGGCAGGACCCGAAGCGCTGCTGGGTGGGTGTCCGTGCACTCGGGCTGATCGGGCCCGAGCGCCCGGCCGAGACCCTCTCCGCCCTTCAGGCACAAGCCCGGCACCTGTACGACAAGGGGCTGAACCAGTCCCGTACGGGCGCGGGAGACCAGCAGGTCTCCGAAGAGCTCCCCCAGTCCGTCGCTCTGCTGCTGCTCTCGCCGGCGTCCGATGCCGCCCTGGACGCCCTGGTGCCGGCCCTCAAAGGCCACCCTTCGGCGCGTGCGCTGGCCCTGGAGGGCTTCCTCACCGCCTGCGAACGGTGGGACGAGCGCGCCTGTCCTCCGCTGCTGAGGGTGGCGGCCCGGTCGCATTCCTCCTCCGCCGCCATCGCCCGGCTGCTCCGGGGTGCACTCAACGACCGGACGGCCAACGAACGGGCCGAAGAGGCGGTACGGGGCTGGGTCCGAACCGCGGACGAGGACCCGGGGACGGCTCGGGTCCTCGCGGACCTGCTGTCCTCTGTCGCCGTCGGCACCCGCGACGCGGCCCGGCTCGACCACCTGCTGGACACCGTGCGGGGGCTGGACGGCCGGCCCCGGCCTGCGGTCGCGGACCGGATGCGCGCCGCACTCGCCCGTCCCCTGGCCCACACCTGACAGGAGGCCCGACATGGCCAGCCCGCTGTACCGCTCCACCGACTGGGACCAGCACGCCGACCGGCACACCCTGCTCAAGGACCCCGTCGTCACCGTCCACCAGCTGGGTCGTCTGGGCCTGACCGGCGGGCCTCCCACCCGTATCGACCACACCCTCGTCTACACGACGAGGCGCGGCGGCTACGAGGTGTACCTCCCGCCGCACCGACCTCGTCGGATCCCCCGGCGCTACACCGCGGTGTACGAGGTGGACATGGGGGTGCACGCCATACGGACTCGGATGCCGTTGCCCAGCATCGACGACGCCCACGAGTTCGATGTGAGCGTCGAACTCGACTGGCAGGTCACCGACCCGGTCCGGTTCGTCCGCAGCGGGCACCGCGACGTCCCCCGTCTCCTCTTGGGCCAGCTCGAACGGGCCGCCCGTCCGGCCACCCGCCGGTTCCCCATAGCCGACAGCGCGGGCGCCGAGGCGGAGGTGCTGGCCCTGGTCCACGAGGGAAAACCCCTGGGCGAAGAAGCAGGCCTGCGGGTCGTCTGGACCGTCCGGCTCCGGCGCGACGAAGACAATGTCGCCCATGCCCGGCGCCTCCAGGCGATCGAGCACACGACCGCCGAAGAGCTCCTCACGGAACAGAGCGGAGCCCGGATCGACCGGGAAAGGGCCTCACGGGCCCAGGCCCAGCAGCGGCAGCGCCTGGAGCTGCAGGAGTACGAGGCCCGACGGATCGACTTCTACCGCGAATACCTGGCCCGCGGCGGCATCGACACCTGGGCCCTGCACCTGGTCCAGCATCCCGAAGCCTTTGCCGGCGCCATGGCCACCCTCCACGAGGACCAGCGGGAGCGCGTGCGGGCTCAGATGAACCTGATCAAGGACCTGCTGACCAAGACGGGCACCGAGCCCTTCGAGCTGGAAGGACCGCGACAGCTCGCGATCGACGCGTTCCATTCCGTTTTCGGCCAGCACGTGCCCGACAAGCGGGCCGCGAGCCATGCGGCGGTGGACGAGGAGCCGGAGCCGCCCCGGGCTGCGCCCGATCGGGTCCGCCTGCCCGCACAGCCGCCGACGGACGTCCCCACCTGGCAGCCGGTCGTTCCTCCCGCCCCTGCCGAAGCCTCCGGTGATCGGCGATGACCACCGATGAAGAGGTCGCCGTCCGGCTCCTCGCCGACCTGCGCGTCGAGATAGCCCGCGCTGACACCAAGGCGGCCCTGCTCGTCGGGGCTCTGGGGATGACTGCCGGTGTGGTCGGTGGCCAGCCGTCCGGGCCGCACCGGTCTCCCGGTTCCCTGCCGGGCTGGGGCCCGGTCCTCTGGTGGGCCGGGGTCGTGGCCTTGGCGCTGGCCCTGTTGGCCCTGCTCCTCGCCGTCTTGCCGCGGTCCCTGCGCTCCGCCTGGCAGACGGGAAGTCCCTTGGCCTATTTCGGCGACATCCATTCCGCCGACCGGCAGGGCCGCTTGGCCGAGGCCCTCGCCGACACCGGTCACGACCCGGGCAGTGCGGTGTGCGCCGCGCTCGCCGCGAACAGCCGGATCGCGGTCCGCAAGCACCAGTGGATCCGGGCCGGCCTGCTGGCCTACGGCTTCGGTGCGCTGATGCTGCCCACGGCCCTGCTCCTCCGCTGATCCGATCCCGCCCTTGGAGGGCCCTGTGGAAGACACACCAGCGCCACCCGACGACCTGGAGTACCGCAACGGCCCCGGTACCCGTGTCACCTACCGGGCCCGGCAGCGTAGGACCGATCACACCGTGTGGCTCGGGCTCGCGCTGCACCTTCCCGCATTCCTGCTCAGTTGCGCCGTGGTCCTCGCGGCGGCGCTGGCCCTGCGCGCATGTCTGGGCGTACCGGTGTGGCTGCCCACCGCATTGTGGGCCACCTCCGGGATCCTCGCCTTCCACCGGCCGGCCGAAGCGTTCCTCGCCCGTCACCTACTACGCCTGCACCGCCCCGTCCCCGCCGAGCTGACCAGGCTGGTGCCGGTGTGGCGCGAGGTCACGGCGCGCGCCGGGGTGGACGGAAGCCGTTACGAACTGTGGGTCGAGGACAGCGACGAGGTGAACGCCCTCGCCGCAGCCGGCCACATCGTCGCCGTGAGCAGGCGGGCGCTGCGGGACCTGCCCACGTCGAGACTGGCCGCCGTACTCGCACACGAGCTGGGACACCACACCAGTGGTCACTCGTGGTCGGGGCTGCTCGGCTGGTGGTACGCGGTACCGGGACGCCTGGTGTGGCGGGGACTGGCCCGGGGGAGACCCTGGCTGATCCGGGCCGCACGCGGTGCTTCGGGCACGACCCTGAGCGTGCTCGTGATCCTCGGCTGCTACCTGGCGTTCACCGCCTTGAAGGCCACCTACGGCCTTCCGCTGCTCCTGCTCGTGCTGCCCTGCCTGACGGCAGCGGTCGCCAGGCGAGCGGAGCTGCGTGCCGACGTGCACGCGGCTCGCCTCGGCTTCGGGCAGCCCCTCGCCCGGACACTCCACGAGCGGCTGGCCGAGAAGTCCTCGCTCCCCGGTGCGGCGCAGCGACCCGGATTCGCCTCCCGCCTCCTGGCCCACCATCCCGATCACCGCACCCGGCTGTACCACCTCCGGCGATACCTGGCGCAACACGGCTAGGAACGCCGCAGGGCGGCCACCCTGTCGGGTGACCGCCCTGCGGTTACTGCCTGCGCTCGACTCAGCCGTTGTACGGGCCGTAGTCGTAGTCCTCCAGCGGGACGGCCTGGCCGGAGCCGGTGCCGAACGGGGAGTAGTCGATGTCGTCGTAGCCGACGGCCGAGTACATCGCGGCCTTGGCTTCCTCGGTCGGCTCGACCCGGATGTTGCGGTAGCGGGACAGACCCGTACCGGCCGGGATGAGCTTACCGATGATGACGTTCTCCTTGAGGCCGATGAGGCTGTCGGACTTGGCGTTGATCGCCGCGTCCGTCAGGACTCGGGTCGTCTCCTGGAAGGAGGCGGCCGACAGCCAGGACTCCGTCGCCAGCGAGGCCTTGGTGATACCCATCAGCTGCGGACGGCCGGAGGCGGGGTGACCGCCCTCGGTGACCACACGACGGTTCTCGGTCTCGAAGCGGGAGCGCTCGACGAGCTCGCCCGGGAGGAGCTCCGCGTCGCCGGACTCGATGATCGTCACGCGGCGCAGCATCTGCCGGATGATGATCTCGATGTGCTTGTCGTGGATCGACACGCCCTGCGAGTTGTAGACCTTCTGGACTTCGCCGACCAGGTGGACCTGGACGGCACGCTGGCCGAGGATGCGCAGCACGTCGTGCGGGTTGGTGGCACCCATGGTGAGCTTCTGGCCCACCTCGACGTGGTCGCCCTCGTGCACGATGACCTTGGCGCGCTTGGAGATCGGGAAGGCCGTCTCCTCGCTGCCGTCGTCGGGCGTGATGACGATCTTCTTCGTCTTCTCGGTCTCCTCGATCCGCACGCGGCCGGCGGCCTCGGAGATCGGGGCGACACCCTTCGGGGTACGGGCCTCGAAGAGCTCGACGACACGCGGCAGACCCTGCGTGATGTCGTCACCGGCCACACCACCGGTGTGGAAGGTACGCATCGTCAGCTGGGTACCGGGCTCACCGATGGACTGGGCGGCGATGATGCCGACCGCCTCACCGATGTCGACCAGCTTGCCGGTGGCCAGGGAGCGGCCGTAGCAGAAGGCACAGGTGCCGACGGCGGACTCACAGGTCAGGACCGAGCGGGTCTTGACCTCCTCGACGCCGTTCGCGATGAGGGCGTCGATGAGCACGTCACCGAGGTCCACGTTCGCCGGCGCGATGACCTTGCCGTCGATGACGACGTCCTCGGCCAGCATGCGGGCGTACACGGAGGTCTCGACGTCGTCCGCCTTGCGGAGGACACCCGTCTCGTCCTTGGTGCCGATCTTGAGCTTGAGGCCGCGCTCGGTGCCGCAGTCCTCCTCGCGGATGATGACGTCCTGCGAGACGTCCACCAGACGACGGGTGAGGTAACCCGAGTCGGCGGTGCGCAGGGCGGTGTCCGCCAGACCCTTACGGGCACCGTGCGTGGAGATGAAGTACTCCAGAACGGTGAGGCCCTCACGGAAGGACGCCTTGATCGGACGCGGGATGGTCTCGTTCTTCGCGTTCGACACCAGACCACGCATACCGGCGATCTGTCGCATCTGCATCATGTTTCCTCGGGCACCCGAGTCAACCATCATGAAGATGGGGTTGGTCTTGGGGAAGTTCGCGTTCATCGCCTCGGCGACCTCGTTGGTCGCCTTGGTCCAGATCGCGATGAGCTCCTGCGTGCGCTCGTCCTTGGTGATCAGACCGCGCTCGTACTGCTTCTGGACCTTCTCGTCCATCGCCTCGTAGCCCGCGACGATGGCCTTCTTGGCCTCGGGCACGACGACGTCGGAGATGGCCACGGTGACGCCCGAACGGGTCGCCCAGTGGAAGCCGGCCGCCTTCAGGTTGTCGAGCGTCGCCGCCACGATGACCTTGGGGTAGCGCTCCGCCAGGTCGTTGACGATCTCGGAGAGCTGCTTCTTGCCCACCGAGTAGTCGACGAACGGGTAGTCCTCGGGCAGCAGCTCGTTGAAGAGCGCACGGCCCAGGGTCGTCTTCAGACGGAAGCTGTCGCCCGGCTGGAACTCCTGCTCGCCCTCTTCGGCGACCGGCGCCACCCAGCCGCGCGGCGGGATGGTGCCCACCGGGAAGCGGATGTCGACGGACGACTGCAGCGCGAGCTCGCCGGCGTCGAACGCCATGATCGCCTCGGCGGTGGAGCCGAACGCGCGGCCCTCGCCCTTGACGTCACGGAGCTCACCGTCGGTGGTCAGGAAGAACAGACCCAGGACCATGTCCTGCGTCGGCATCGTGACCGGACGGCCGTCGGCCGGCTTGAGGATGTTGTTCGAGGACAGCATCAGGATGCGGGCCTCGGCCTGCGCCTCCGCGGAGAGCGGCAGGTGGACGGCCATCTGGTCACCGTCGAAGTCCGCGTTGAACGCGGTGCAGACGAGCGGGTGGATCTGGATGGCCTTGCCTTCGACCAGCTGGGGCTCGAAGGCCTGGATGCCGAGGCGGTGCAGCGTGGGCGCACGGTTCAGCAGGACCGGGTGCTCGGCGATGACCTCTTCGAGCACGTCGTACACGACCGTGCGGCCGCGCTCGACCATGCGCTTCGCCGACTTGATGTTCTGCGCGTGGTTCAGGTCGACCAGGCGCTTCATCACGAACGGCTTGAAGAGCTCCAGCGCCATCGCCTTCGGCAGACCGCACTGGTGCAGCTTGAGCTGCGGACCGACGACGATCACGGAACGCGCGGAGTAGTCCACGCGCTTGCCGAGGAGGTTCTGACGGAATCGACCCTGCTTGCCCTTCAGCATGTCGCTGAGGGACTTCAGCGGGCGGTTGCCGGGGCCCGTCACCGGGCGGCCGCGACGACCGTTGTCGAAGAGCGCGTCCACGGCCTCCTGGAGCATGCGCTTCTCGTTGTTCACGATGATCTCGGGGGCACCGAGGTCGAGAAGGCGCTTCAGGCGGTTGTTGCGGTTGATGACGCGGCGGTACAGGTCGTTCAGGTCGGAGGTCGCGAAGCGGCCACCGTCGAGCTGCACCATCGGACGCAGGTCCGGCGGGATGACCGGGACGCAGTCCAGGACCATGCCCTTGGGGCTGTTGCTCGTCTGCAGGAACGCGGAGACGACCTTGAGGCGCTTGAGCGCACGGGTCTTCTTCTGGCCCTTGCCGGTGCGGATGATCTCGCGGAGGCGCTCGGCCTCCTCCTCCAGGTCGAAGGACTCCAGGCGCTTCTGCAGCGCCGCGGCACCCATCGAGCCGTCGAAGTACGTGCCGAAGCGGTCACGCAGCTCGCGGTAGAGGAGCTCGTCGCCCTCGAGGTCCTGGACCTTGAGGTTCTTGAAGCGGTTCCACACCTCGTCGAGGCGGTCGATCTCGCGCTGGGCGCGGTCGCGGAGCTGCTTCATCTCGCGCTCGGCGCCCTCGCGCACCTTGCGGCGCACGTCGGCCTTGGCGCCCTCGGCCTCCAGCTCGGCCAGGTCGCTCTCGAGCTTCTTGGCGCGGCCTTCGAGGTCGGCGTCGCGGCGGTTCTCGATCTGCTGGCGCTCGACGGAGACGTGGGCCTCCAGCGACGGCAGGTCGCGCTGACGGCGCTCGTCGTCGACGAACGTGATCATGTACGCGGCGAAGTAGATGACCTTCTCGAGGTCCTTCGGCGCGAGGTCCAGAAGGTAGCCCAGGCGCGACGGGACGCCCTTGAAGTACCAGATGTGGGTGACGGGAGCGGCGAGCTCGATGTGGCCCATCCGCTCACGGCGCACCTTGGCGCGCGTGACCTCGACGCCACAGCGCTCACAGATGATGCCCTTGAAGCGGACACGCTTGTACTTGCCGCAGTAGCACTCCCAGTCCCGGGTCGGACCGAAGATCTTCTCGCAGAAGAGTCCGTCCTTCTCGGGCTTGAGGGTGCGGTAGTTGATGGTCTCCGGCTTCTTGACCTCGCCGTGCGACCAGGTTCGGATGTCGTCCGCGGTGGCAAGGCCGATCCGCAGCTCGTCGAAGAAGTTGACGTCGAGCACTGTGCGTCAATCCCTCTTTCGGGGTCGAGTCTCAATCATGGTCTGAACGGTCCCGGGGCGGCCGGGGGATCGATCGGATCCCCCGGCCAGGCCCGTCAGACCTCTTCGACGCTGCTCGGCTCGCGCCGGGACAGGTCGATACCGAGCTCCTCCGCCGCGCGGAAGACGTCCTCGTCGGTGTCGCGCATCTCGATGGACATGCCGTCCGAGGACAGCACCTCCACGTTGAGGCAGAGCGACTGCATTTCCTTGATGAGCACCTTGAAGGACTCGGGAATGCCCGGCTCGGGGATGTTCTCGCCCTTGACGATGGCCTCGTAGACCTTCACGCGGCCGGTCACGTCGTCGGACTTGATCGTCAGGAGTTCCTGGAGCGCGTACGCGGCGCCGTATGCCTCAAGCGCCCACACCTCCATCTCACCGAAGCGCTGACCACCGAACTGCGCCTTACCACCCAGCGGCTGCTGCGTGATCATCGAGTACGGACCGGTCGAACGGGCGTGGAGCTTGTCGTCGACCAGGTGGTGCAGCTTGAGGATGTACATGTACCCGACCGAGATCGGGTCCGGGAACGGCTCGCCGGAGCGGCCGTCGAACAGGCGCGCCTTGCCGGTCGGGAGCACCATGCGCTCGCCGTCGCGGTTCGGGATGGTGTGCTGGAGCAGGCCGGCCAGCTCGTCCTCGCGCGCACCGTCGAAGACGGGGGTGGCGACGTTGGTGCCGGGGGCGACCTGGTCGGCGCCGATCGCCTGGAGGCGCTGCGCCCACTCGTCCGCGAGGCCGGAGACGTCCCAGCCGCGGCTGGCGAGCCAGCCGAGGTGGATCTCCAGGACCTGTCCCGGGTTCATTCGGGACGGGACACCCAGCGGGTTGAGGATGATGTCGACCGGGGTGCCGTCCTCGAGGAAGGGCATGTCCTCGATCGGGAGGATCTTGGAGATGACACCCTTGTTGCCGTGACGGCCGGCGAGCTTGTCACCGTCGGTGATCTTGCGCTTCTGGGCCACGTAGACGCGGACCAGCTGGTTCACGCCCGGAGGAAGCTCGTCGCCCTCCTCGCGGTCGAAGACGCGGACACCGATGACCTTGCCGATCTCACCGTGGGGCACCTTGAGCGAGGTGTCACGCACCTCGCGGGCCTTCTCACCGAAGATCGCGCGGAGCAGGCGCTCCTCCGGGGTCAGCTCGGTCTCACCCTTCGGGGTGACCTTGCCGACCAGGATGTCGCCGGCGACGACGTCCGCACCGATGCGGATGATGCCGCGCTCGTCGAGGTCCGCGAGGACCTCCTCGGAGACGTTCGGGATGTCCCGGGTGATCTCCTCGGGGCCCAGCTTGGTGTCACGGGCGTCGACCTCGTGCTCCTCGATGTGGATCGAGGAGAGGACGTCGTCCTGCACGAGGCGCTGCGACAGGATGATCGCGTCCTCGTAGTTGTGGCCTTCCCACGGCATGAACGCGACGAGCAGGTTCTTGCCGAGGGCCATCTCGCCCTCTTCGGTGGCCGGGCCGTCGGCGAGGACCTGGGCCTCGACGATCCGGTCGCCCTCGTTGACGATCACCTTCTGGTTGACCGAGGTGCCCTGGTTCGAGCGGGAGAACTTGGCGACGCGGTACGTGGTGTACGTGCCGTCGTCGTTGGCGACGGTGATGTAGTCGGCCGAGACCTCCTGGACGACACCGTCCTTCTCCGCCTTGATCGAGTCGCCGGCGTCGACCGCACAGCGGTACTCCATGCCGGTGCCGACGAGCGGGGCCTCCGCCTTGATGAGCGGAACGGCCTGGCGCATCATGTTCGCGCCCATGAGGGCGCGGTTGGCGTCGTCGTGCTCGAGGAAGGGGATCATCGCGGTCGCGACGGACACCATCTGGCGCGGCGAGACGTCCATGTAGTCCACGTCGGACGGCTCGACGTAGTCGACCTCGCCGCCACGCTTGCGGACCAGGACGCGGCCCTCGGTGAAGCGCATGTCGTCGTCGAGGCGGGCGTTCGCCTGGGCGATGACGAAGCGGTCTTCCTCGTCGGCGGTGACGTAGTCGACCTCGTCGGTGACGACACCCTCGACGACCTTGCGGTACGGGGTCTCGATGAAACCGAACGGGTTGATGCGGCCGTAGGAGGCGAGCGAGCCGATCAGACCGATGTTCGGGCCTTCGGGCGTCTCGATCGGGCACATGCGGCCGTAGTGCGACGGGTGGACGTCACGGACCTCGAAGCCGGCCCGCTCACGGGACAGACCACCCGGGCCGAGGGCGTTGAGACGACGCTTGTGCGTCAGGCCCGACAGCGGGTTGTTCTGGTCCATGAACTGCGACAGCTGGCTGGTGCCGAAGAACTCCTTGATGGAGGCGACGACCGGCCGGATGTTGATCAGGGTCTGCGGCGTGATCGCCTCGACGTCCTGGGTGGTCATGCGCTCGCGCACGACGCGCTCCATACGGGCGAGACCCGTACGGACCTGGTTCTGGATGAGCTCGCCGACGTTGCGGATACGACGGTTGCCGAAGTGGTCGATGTCGTCGGTCTCGACGACGATCTCCCGGCCGGACTCGCCGACGGTCTCGGTCTCGCCCGCGTGGAGCTTCACGAGGTACTTGATCGTCGCGATGATGTCGTCGGTGGTGAGCACACCGGCGTCGAGCGGCTCGTCGGCGCCGAGCTTCTTGTTCACCTTGTAGCGGCCGACCTTCGCGAGGTCGTAGCGCTTCGGGTTGAAGTAGAGGTTCTCGAGCAGCGTCTGGGCGGCCTCGCGGGTCGGCGGCTCGCCCGGGCGCAGCTTGCGGTAGATGTCGAGCAGCGCGTCGTCCTGGCCCTGGGTGTGGTCCTTCTCCAGGGTGGCGCGCATGGACTCGTACTCGCCGAACTCCTCGAGGATCTGCTCGGTGGTCCAGCCGAGGGCCTTGAGGAGGACGGTGACGGACTGCTTGCGCTTGCGGTCGATGCGGACGCCGACCATGTCGCGCTTGTCGACCTCCATCTCCAGCCAGGCACCCCGGGAGGGGATGATCTTGGCGGAGAAGATGTCCTTGTCGGACGTCTTGTCGATGGAGGAGTCGAAGTAGACACCCGGGGAACGGACGAGCTGCGACACGACGACGCGCTCGGTGCCGTTGATGACGAAGGTGCCCTTGTTGGTCATGAGCGGGAAGTCGCCCATGAAGACCGTCTGAGACTTGATCTCACCGGTCTCGTTGTTCGTGAACTCGGCCGTGACGAAGAGCGGCGCCGCGTACGTGAAGTCGCGCTCCTTGCACTCGTCGACGGAGTTCTTCGCCGGCTCGAACCGGTGGTCGCGGAACGTCAGCGACATCGACCCGGAGAAGTCCTCGATCGGCGAGATCTCCTCGAAGATCTCTTCCAGACCGGACTTGGTGGGGACGTCCTGTCCACTCTCAAGCGCCGACTCGACGCGAGACTTCCAGGCGGCGTTGCCGAGCAGCCAGTCAAAGCTCTCGGTCTGCAGCGCCAGGAGGTTCGGAACCTCGAGGGGCTCCTTGATCTTTGCAAAGGAGATGCGCAGCGGGGCGGTGCTGGCACCGGTGTTCGTATTGGTCGAGGCGTTGCGCGAGGCGGCCAAGAGGGGGTCCTTCCGAGGGCTCGGACTCACTACGCGCGTACCGGTCCCAGCCGACACAGAAGACAGAGCCTCCCCAGCTGGACTAAAAGACCAGGTCAGGGCGTATCAATCCGGTGTGCTCGAGCGTGGGCATGCCCCTGGCGACGGGCAGGGGACAGCTAACAGGCAGCGCAAAGGGTCAGTGTAGCCACTTGGCTCACTGATGTCCAGACCAGGTTTCCGGAAACCGGCAACAGGCCCTTCCCCACGTCCTCAACCAACACCGCGTCCCACCAACACCGCGACCCTTGCCGCGGCGCCCGCACACAGAGCGCGTATCAGTACTGCCCTCTTCGTAGTCGATCCATGCCTCGGATCCCGGATCGACCCGGGCGACCTCACGACGGGACTGAGAATTGCGCGCCGCTGGCCGTTCGTCAAGGCCCCGTGCTCCGAGCGGATCATCTCCGGACCCTGCGTCGGGGCAACGATGATCACCCTACTCCCCAACGAGACCAGGGCAAGTCAGGCACTGCGAATACGCCAAAGGGCGACCACCCTTACGGGTGATCGCCCTTGGTTGAGGCCGTCAGGCGGCCTCAGAGGTGTTACTTGACCTCGACCGAGGCGCCAGCGGCCTTGAGGGCCTCAGCGGCCTTGTCAGCGGCTTCCTTGTTGGCCTTCTCGAGGACCGGCTTCGGGGTGCCGTCGACGAGGTCCTTGGCCTCCTTCAGACCCAGGGAGGTCAGCTCGCGCACGACCTTGATGACCTGGATCTTCTTGTCGCCGGCGCCGGTGAGGATGACGTCGAACTCGTCCTTCTCCTCGACCTCGGCCACGGCACCGGCGCCGGGGGCACCCGGGGCGGCAACGGCGACGGCCGCGGCGGCGGTGACGTCGAACTTCTCCTCGAAGGCCTTCACGAACTCGGAGAGCTCGATGAGGGTCATCTCCTCGAACTGGGCGAGGAGGTCTTCCTGAGAGAGCTTCGCCATGATGGGCGATCCTTCCACTAATTCGGCAGGTGCCGATATGTCTAGAGAGGCGGGCGTAACGGCCCGCTACGACCCACGCACTAGGCGGCGTGGATCAGTGCGCGAGCCGAATTACTCGGCACCGCCCTGCTCGGCGAGCTTGACGCGAAGCGCTTCCGCGGTGCGGACGAACTTCGACGGCAGCGCCTGGAAGAGCGAGGCAGCCTGGGACTGCTTGCCCTTGAACGCGCCGGCCAGCTTGCTGAGCAGAACCTCGCGGGACTCGAGGTCCGCAAGCTTCTTGATGTCATCGGCGGACAGCGCCTTGCCATCAAGGACACCGCCCTTGATGATCAGGTTCGGGTTCTCCTTGGCGAAGTCACGAAGACCCTTGGCCGACTCCACCGGGTCACCGGTGATGAAGGCGGCACCCGTCGGACCAGTGAACTGGTCGTCGAGCGAGGTGATCCCGGCGTTGTTCGCCGCAATCTTGGTCAGCGTGTTCTTCACCACGGCGTACTGGGCGTTCTCACCGAGCGAACGACGCAGCGTCTTGAGCTGCTTCACGGTGAGACCCCGGTACTCGGTCAGCACAACGGCGTTCGAGCTGCGGAACTTGTCCTCAAGCTCGGCTACGTCGGCAGCCTTGTCGGGCCTTGCCATAGAGCGTCGGCCTCCTTCCGGGTGATGAGGACCGCTCAGAAGGGGCTGACATACAAAACGCCCCGACGCAGGCGTCAGGGCGTAGCTCAACCGGAAAGAATTTCCAGGAACGATTCCACAGTCACCTGCGCGGGTCGTCCGCAGTAGCGGATCCTTCGGCCGCCGCACCCTCGACGGGCACGGCAACGACCAGCGGTCTTTGGCTTCTGGGGAAGCGTACGCGAAGCATGCGAGCCGGAGCAAATCGGCCCCCGGACCCGCCCCCCGACGGGTCCGGAGGCCGGTCCGTCAGCCCTGGCCGGAGCCGCCCTCGGCCGCCTGGCCGAGGTCCAGGACCTGGTCGGCCGGCGGGGCCGTGACGTCGACCGGCTTGTTGTAGTCCAGGAACGTGATGGTCACGTCCAACGGGCCGCTCTTGGCGTCGGCGCGGTTGCGGACCTGCTTGGTGTGGCCGCTCTCGTCGATCCACATGTCCATGTTCATGCTCGTGACGCCCTCGCCCTCCAGCTTCTGGAGGGACTTCTCGCGTCGCTCCCTGGCCTCGGGCGTGGCGGTGGCGAGCGAGGCCCTCATCTGCTCGACGGTGACCGTCCCGGAGAGGTGCCGGGTCTTCACCCCGCCGACCGTCTCCTCGCCGACGGCCTTGAGGTCCTTGGCGCCCATCAGGTCGCCGGCGCGGTCGCCCGGGTTCTCCGCGGGGCCGCCGGCGCCCTGCATCCGCTTCGAGGCCGCGGGGTCCGGGTTCTTCGCGTCGAACTTCAGCCACTGCCCCTCGGAGCCCATGTACACGGCGTCGTCGACCACGCGGATCTCCGCCGCCCCCTCCTGGCCCGGCGCCGCCATCTTCACGGACATCGCCACGGTGGGCTTGAGGCGGACGGAGGTCTCCGCGCTGACCGGCTGGCCCCCGGAGGTGCCGGTCATGGTGTAGCGGAGGGAGGTGATCTCCTCGGAGTCCTTCTTCACCTTCTCCAGGTAGGCGGCCGGAGTGGCGGCGGCCGCCCCCTGGGCGGGCTTGCCGGCCGCGGAGGGCTCCGCGGACCGCGTGGCCCCCGCCGCGGCCCCCTCGTCCTTCTTGCCGCCCTCACAGGCGGTCGTGGCGCCGCCCACGAGCAGTACGGCGGCCAGTGCGGCCACGGCGGTCTTGTTCTTGCGGTGCACGAGCATGGAGTCCCCACCCCTGGTGTGATCGACCAACCGCTCGACCCTACGGTAAAGAGAACGAAAAGTCGTGGCGGTTTTTCGGTCGTGCGCGCCACCGGACCGGGCGGAAAGCGAAACGGGCCCCTCACCTCCCCGTGGGGGAGGTGAGGGGCCCGTTCAGCCACTCAGGCGAGCCGTGGGGCTCAGACCGCGGCCGGGTCTTCCTCGACGAGGAGGTTCCGGGTGCGGTTGGAGTCCAGCTGGATGCCGGGGCCCATCGTGGTGCTCAGGGCGGCCTTCTTGATGTAGCGGCCCTTGGCGGCGGACGGCTTCAGACGGACGATCTCGTCCAGCGCCGCGGCGTAGTTCTCGACCAGCTGCTCATCGGAGAAGGAGACCTTGCCGATGATGAAGTGCAGGTTCGAGTGCTTGTCGACGCGGAACTCGATCTTGCCACCCTTGATGTCGGTGACAGCCTTGGCGACGTCCATGGTGACGGTGCCGGTCTTCGGGTTCGGCATGAGACCACGCGGACCGAGCACGCGGCCGAGGCGGCCGACCTTGCCCATGAGGTCCGGGGTCGCCACGACGGCGTCGAACTCGTTCAGGCGGTTGCCCTTGGCGATCTCGTTGATCAGCTCGTCGTCGCCGACGATGTCGGCGCCGGCGGCTTCCGCGGCCGCAGCACGGTCACCGGTCGCGAAGACCAGGACCCGGGCGGTCTTACCGGTGCCGTGCGGGAGGTTCACGGTGCCGCGGACCATCTGGTCGGCCTTGCGCGGGTCGACACCCAGGCGGAAGGCAACCTCGACGGTGGCGTCGAACTTGGTGGTGCTGGTCTCCTTGGCGAGACGGACGGCCTCGAGGGGAGCGTAGAGCTTCTCCCGGTCGACCTTGGCGTCCGCAGCGCGGAGAGTCTTGCTGCGCTTCACTTCTGCTCCTGTGTAAGTGCTTCAGGCATGGAGTCGTGGTACGGACCAGCGCTTGGCCCTACCACTGGGGAACTGCGAGGGGGCTGATCAGCCCTCGACCGTGACACCCATGGAACGGGCGGTGCCGGCGATGATCTTCTCGGCGGCGTCCAGGTCGTTCGCGTTGAGGTCGGGCATCTTGATCGTGGCGATCTCGCGGACCTGGTCACGCGTGAGCTTCGCGACCTTGGTCTTGTGCGGCTCGCCGGAGCCCTTCTCGATGCCAGCGTGCTTCAGGATGAGGCGCGCGGCCGGCGGCGTCTTGGTCACGAAGGTGAAGGAGCGGTCCTCGTAGACCGTGATCTCCACCGGCACGACCATGCCACGCTGCGACTCGGTCGCGGCGTTGTAGGCCTTGCAGAACTCCATGATGTTGACGCCGTGCTGACCGAGCGCGGGGCCGACCGGCGGAGCCGGGTTGGCCGCACCGGCCTTGATCTGGAGCTTGATAAGCCCCGTGACCTTCTTCTTCTTGGGAGGCATTGCTCTCTCCGGGTCCTAGTGAGAGTTTTCCAGCCGTCCGTCCGGTCATCCGGATGGAGGCATACCGCACCACGATAACGGGTATGGGTGCGGGGCTAAAAACCGAGCAGGTCAGACCGCCTTTTTCGGGCTGGCCTGACCTGCTTCGGAAGCGTCGCTCAGAAGATCTGGATCAGTTCTTCTGGATCTGGTCGAAGCTCAGCTCGACCGGGGTCTCGCGGCCGAAGATCTCGACGAGGCCCTTGACCTTCTTCGAGTCGGGGTTGATCTCGTTGATCGTCGCCTGGAGCGTCGCGAACGGGCCGTCGGTGACGGTGACCGAGTCGCCGACCTCGAAGTCCAGGACCTCGATGGTGCGCTTGACGGCGGGCGCGGGCAGGCCGGCCTCCTCGGCAGCCTGCTTGGCGGCCTTCTCCTGCGCCTCCGGGGCGAGCATCTTGACGATCTCGTCCAGCGTCAGCGGGTAGGGGTCGTACGCGTTGCCGACGAAGCCCGTGACGCCCGGGGTGTTGCGGACGACGCCCCAGGACTCGTTCGTCAGGTCCATGCGGACGAGCACGTAGCCGGGCAGCTTGTTCTGCCGGACGTTCTTGCGCTCGCCGTTCTTGATCTGGACGATCTCTTCCTCGGGCACCTCGGCCTGGTAGATGAACTCCTCGACGTTCAGCGAGACGGCGCGCTGCTCCAGGTTCGCCTTCACGCGCTTCTCGTAGCCCGCGTAGGTGTGGATCACGTACCACTCGCCGGGGAGCAGGCGGAGCTCGTCGCGCAGCGCCTGGATCGGGTCGACGGGCTCGGCGGGGGCGGCCTCCTCGGCCTCCTCCTCCGCGGCGGCCTCGACGTCGCCCTCGTCCTCGGCGTCCTCGGCCTCGGCGTCGGCCTCGGCGTCGTCCTCGTCAGCGTCCTCGTCGTCCTCGACGTGCAGGGCGGCGTCCTCGGCGGCGATGCCGGCCTCGGCGTCGGCGAGCTCGGCCTCGTCGGGGTCCACAGCGTCTGCCGCCTCGACGATGTCGAGCTCGTCCTCGACGGACTCGACGGAGTCGTGGCTCGCGTTCAGGTTCGGGTCAGACACGGTGGCTGCTTCTTCCTGGATACAAAAGGTGGTGGAACATGCGAAAAGGGGCGGCACCCATCAAGGGGCCGCCCTCCGCGGGGATCAGCCGAAGACGAACTTGATGGCTTCCTGGAATCCATAGTCAATCACGGTCACCAGACCGATCATGATGACCACGAAGACAATCACCACGGTGGTGTACGTCGTGAGCTGGTTTCGAGTGGGCCAGACGACCTTGCGGAGCTCCGCGACGATCTGGCGGTAGAACAGCGCGAGGCGGCCCAGAGGGCCCTTCTTCCCGCGCTTGCCACCCTTGCGGGTCTTCTTCTCGCGCGTGTCGCTGTCGGCGTCAGGCATGTCGATGGAGCCCAGGGCGTCCGTCACGTCTCTCACCTGAATCCGGGTCGTGGCCGTAGCCGCGCCCGGTTGCGCCGCACGGCGTTGCATCGAAATACGTACCTGCGCACACACGTCCGAGAAGGAGTGTGGAGCAGGGCCGGAGGGACTCGAACCCCCAACCGCTGGTTTTGGAGACCAGTGCTCTACCAATTGAGCTACGACCCTTTGTGCTCCCCAACCTACCGCATCCGGACGAGTGCACGGAGTGCTCGCGCCCTGGGGCGTTTGGTGAGGACCAACGACAGCAGAGCATACGTGGTCCTGGGCCCGACGTCGAACAGAGAACATCCGGACCTGCTCCGTCCGGTGATTGAAACGTTGTGCGGGGCCTCCGGAGCGTCTGGGACGATTGGCCGCATGACCTCTGCAACGCCTTCCTCCGAGCGCCGGGTGTCCGCCCGTATCGGCGCCATCTCCGAGTCCGCGACCCTCGCCGTCGACGCCAAGGCCAAGGCCCTCAAGGCAGCCGGGCGCCCGGTGATCGGCTTCGGCGCGGGCGAGCCCGACTTCCCGACCCCGGACTACATCGTCGAGGCGGCGGTCGCGGCCTGCCGCGACCCGAAGTTCCACCGCTACACGCCGGCGGGCGGCCTGCCCGAGCTCAAGAAGGCCATCGCCGCCAAGACGCTGCGCGACTCCGGCTACGAGGTGGACGCGTCCCAGGTCCTGGTGACCAACGGCGGCAAGCAGGCCATCTACGAGGCCTTCGCGGCGATCCTCGACCCGGGCGACGAGGTCATCGTCCCGGCCCCGTACTGGACCACGTACCCGGAGTCGATCCGGCTCGCCGGCGGTGTCCCGGTCGAGGTCGTCGCCGACGAGACCACCGGCTACCGGGTCTCCGTCGAGCAGCTGGAGGCGGCGCGCACCGAGCGCACCAAGGTCGTCCTGTTCGTCTCCCCGTCCAACCCGACGGGCGCGGTCTACAGCGAGGCCGACGCGAAGGCGATCGGCGAGTGGGCCGCCGCGCACGGCCTGTGGGTGCTGACCGACGAGATCTACGAGCACCTGGTCTACGGCGACGCGACGTTCACCTCGCTGCCGGTCCTGGTCCCCGCGCTGCGCGACAAGTGCATCGTCGTCAACGGCGTCGCCAAGACGTACGCGATGACCGGCTGGCGCGTGGGCTGGGTCATCGCCCCGCAGGACGTCATCAAGGCCGCGACGAACCTGCAGTCGCACGCCACCTCCAACGTCTCCAACGTGGCCCAGGTCGCCGCGCTGGCCGCCGTCTCGGGCGACCTCGAGGCCGTCGCCGAGATGCGCAAGGCCTTCGACCGCCGCCGCCAGACGATGGTGAAGATGCTCAACGAGATCGACGGCGTCTTCTGCCCGACCCCCGAGGGCGCGTTCTACGCGTACCCGTCGGTCAAGGAGCTGCTCGGCAAGGAGATCCGCGGCAAGCGCCCGCAGACCTCGGTCGAGCTGGCCGCGCTGATCCTGGACGAGGCCGAGGTCGCGGTCGTCCCGGGCGAGGCCTTCGGCACCCCCGGCTACCTGCGCCTGTCCTACGCCCTGGGCGACGAGGACCTGGTCGAGGGCGTGTCCCGGATCCAGAACCTCCTGGGCGAGGCCAAGGCCTAGGCGTCCGGCGAACGGAGCGGCGTCACCCGCGCGGGTGGCGCCGCTCCGGCGCGTCCGGCGTCAGATTCATGTTCGGGCAATGTCCCGTTCGGGTAATCCCCTGCCAATCGGGTGACCGATACGGCAGGATCACCAGATGGAGCACGTACGCGATCTCACGCTTCTGCCGAAGGCCCATCTGCACCTGCACTTCACCGGCTCGATGCGCCCGTCGACCCTGCTGGAGCTGGCCGACAAGTACGGCGTCCGGCTGCCGGACGCCCTGACCGCCGGGGAGCCGCCCAAGCTCCGGGCCACGGACGAGCGCGGCTGGTTCCGCTTCCAGCGGCTCTACGACGCCGCCCGCTCCTGCCTGCGCGAGCCCGAGGACATCCGGCGCCTGGTCCGCGAGGCGGCCGAGGAGGACGTGCGGGACGGCAGCGGCTGGCTGGAGATCCAGGTGGACCCCACCTCCTACGCCCCGCTGCTCGGCGGCATGATCCCGGCGGTGGAGATCATCCTCGATGCCGTGGACGCGGCCTCCCGCGAGACCGGCCTGGGCATGCGGGTGCTGATCGCCGCCAACCGGATGAAGCACCCGCTCGACGCCCGTACCCTCGCCCGGCTGGCCGTCCGCTACGCCGACCGGGGGATCGTCGGCTTCGGCCTCTCCAACGACGAGCGCCGCGGCATGGCCCGCGACTTCGACCGGGCCTTCGCCATCGCCCGCGAGGGCGGCCTGCTGGCGGCCCCGCACGGCGGCGAGCTCACCGGCCCCTCCTCGGTCCGCGACTGCCTCGACGACCTGCACGCGGCCCGCATCGGGCACGGCGTCCGGGCGGCCGAGGACCCGCGGCTGCTGAAGCGGCTGGCGGACCGGCAGGTCACCTGCGAGGTCTGCCCCGCGTCCAACGTGGCGCTGGGCGTCTACGAGCGGCCGGAGGACGTCCCGCTGCGCACCCTCTTCGAGGCGGGGGTGCCCATGGCGCTGGGCGCGGACGACCCGCTGCTGTTCGGGTCCCGGCTGGCGGCCCAGTACGAGATCGCCCGCCGCCACCACGCCTTCACGGACGCGGAGCTCGCCGAGCTGGCCCGCCAGTCGGTGCGGGGTTCGGCCGCGCCGGAGGAGGTCAAGGCGAAGCTGCTCGACGGGATCGACCACTGGCTCAACGGGTGAGCCGCAGGTCCCCCTGGTGGCAGTCGGCCCGTACCCGGTGACCGTCGGGGAAGCCGATCTCCAGGTGGGTGCGGCCCTGCTCGGGCAGCGCGAACTCGGCGACCGATTCGACGGTCTGGCCGAGGTGGCGCAGGAAGGGGTGCTCCCCGAGGTCCTCGCCGACCTCGACCCGGCCCCACTCCCCCATGTCGTACGGGTCGTGGGGCGGGGCGGACTCGACGATGAGGCAGTGGTCGGACCCGGTGGTGATGCGGGTGGACTCGCCGGCGCTGTCGATCAGCCAGACGTCGAGCGGGGCCTCGGAGCGCTCGCCCTCGCAGATGTGCCAGGACGCGACGACCCGGCTGATCTGGCGTCCCACCAGGCGTGTGGGGTCCGTGCCGGCCCCGTGCAGGGGGCAGTTCATGTCAGATGCGGACGCCGACCGTCACCGGCTCGTTGACGAGGGTGACGCCGAAGGCCGCGTGGACCCCGGCGACGACCTCGCGGGCGAGGGTCAGCAGGTCCTCGGTGGTGGCCTCGCCCCGGTTGGTGAGGGCGAGGGTGTGCTTGGTGGAGATGCGGGCGGGGCCGGTGCCGTAGCCCTTGGTGAAGCCGGCCTTGTCGATCAGCCAGGCCGCGCTGGTCTTCGTACGGCCCTCGCCGGCCGGGTAGGCGGGCGGGGCGGTGTCGGGGCCGAGGCGGTCCTGGACGCGGGCGAGGAAGGCGGCGTAGGCCTCGTCGGTCAGGATCGGGTTGTGGAAGAAGGAGCCGGCGGACCAGGTGTCGTGGTCGGCGGGGTCGAGGACCATGCCCTTGCCGGCGCGCAGGCGCAGGACGGTCTCGCGGGCGGTGGCGGCCGGGACGCGGTCACCGGCCTCGACGCCGAGGGCGCGGGCCGTCTCGGGGTACTTGATGGGCGCGGAGAGGCCGCCCGCGTCCTCCAGGGCGAAGCGCACGCGCAGGACGACGTAGCGGTCGGGCTGGTCCTTGAAGAGGCTGTGGCGGTACCGGAAGGCGCACTCGGCGGCGGTCAGGGTGACGGTCTCGCCGGTGGTGCGGTCGTAGGCGACGACCTCGGTGATGGTGTCGCACACCTCCTGGCCGTACGCCCCCACGTTCTGGATCGGGGTGGCGCCGGCGGAGCCCGGGATGCCGGCGAGGCACTCGATGCCCGCGAGGCCGGCCTCGACGGTGCGGGCGACGGCGTCGCTCCAGTTCTCGCCGGCGGCGAGCTCCAGGGTGGTGCCGTCGAGGGTGAAGCCGGTGGTGGCGATGCGCAGGGCGGTGCCGGCGAAGCCCTCGTCGCCGATGACGAGGTTGCTGCCGCCCCCGATGACCAGGAGCGGGGTGCCGCTCGCGTCCGCGGCGCGGACGGTTTCGACGACCTCGGCGTCGGTGGTCGCGGTGACCAGCCGGGCCGCGGGGCCGCCGAGGCGGAAGGTGGTCAGCGGGGCGAGGGGGGCGTCGTGGAGTTCCTGCACGTGGACAAGAGTACGGTCCGTCCCCCTCGCATCCCGGCGGGGCACTCAGTGGCCCCGCTTGCGCTCGTCCTGCCGGGCGCTCTCCGCGGCCAGGCGCCGCTCGGCCTCGGCCCAGGTGAGGGGGAGTTCGCCGGCGGGGACGGTCCAGAAGGTGAAGGTGGATTCCCGCATGTACGAGGCGGCGGCGCGGGAGCCGGAGCGGTGGGGCTCGCTGCGGGCGAAGCGGTGGAGGGCGTCCCGGTCCTCCCAGGCGGAGAGGGTGAGGAAGGTCCGGCGCAGGACGCGGGCGCGGAGGGCGACGCCGTGGGCGCCGGGTGCCTTGCGGACCTGGGCGATGATCCCGGGGGCCTTGAGGAAGAACCTGAGGGCGCCGGTGAGGGTGGCGGTCTCGAAGCGGGAGGCCATGACGTGGACCTCGGCGTCCGGGGCGGCCGGGGTGGGCGTGGACCAGGGGATGTCGGGCACGGCGGGGTCTCCTCCTCGCGGGTCAGGCGGCG
This sequence comes from Streptomyces sp. NPDC093801, assembly GCF_040701585.1. Classification (NCBI taxonomy): domain Bacteria; kingdom Bacillati; phylum Actinomycetota; class Actinomycetes; order Kitasatosporales; family Streptomycetaceae; genus Streptomyces; species Streptomyces sp. NPDC093801. Next base: position 281,560 of record NZ_JBFBDP010000005.1, read on the forward strand.
TGGGCCGGGGCGGGGGCCGGGTCCTGCGCGGGGGCGGGGGCGGTCTCCGTCCGGCGCGGGAGCAGCAGGGTCAGGGCGGCGGCCAGGGCGACGGCGGCGGCGCCGATCCACAGGGCGGGGACGGTGCCGTCGGTGAAGGTCTGCGGGGTGCGGTAGCCGCCGTGGGCCGAGAAGACGGAGGCGAGGACGGCCACGCCGAGGGCGCCGCCCACCTCGCGGAGGGCGTTGTTGGTGCCGGAGGCCCTGCCCTGGTCGGCGGGGGCCACGGTGGACATGAGCACGTGGTTGGCCGGTGCGAAGTACAGGGACATGCCGATCCCGCTGAGGACGAGGGCCGGGAGCTGGGCGGCGTAGGAGACGTCGGGGCTCAGGACGAGGGCGAACCAGGCGAGGCCGAGGGCCTGGAGGGTGAGGCCCGCGGCGACGACGGGGCGTCCGCCGGTCCGGTCGGCGAGGATCCCGGCGAGCGGGGCGACGACGATCCCCATGCCGGTCCAGGGGAGCATGCGCAGGCCGGCCTCGGTGGGCGAGTAGCCGGCGACGCCCTGGAGGAACTGGCTGAGCAGGAAGATCGATCCGAACATGCCGAGGTACATCAGCAGGCCGGCGAGGTTGATGCCGAGGAAGCCGCGGTCGCGGAAGAGCCGCATGGGCAGGACGGGATCGGCGCTCCGGAATCCGTGGCGGACGAAGCCGCCGACGAGGGCGCTGCCGGCGAGGAGGCCGGTGAGGACGGGGGCGCTGGTCCAGCCGTGGGCGTTGGCGTTCACCAGGCCGTAGACGATGCCGAAGAGGCCGCCGCTGACGAGGAGGGTGCCGGGGACGTCGAGCCGGGCGTCGGGGACGGCGGACTCGGCCAGGCGCAGGCGGGCGAGCGGGATCAGGGCGAGACCGACGGGCACGTTCAGCCAGAAGATCCACTGCCAGGAGATGTGTTCGGTGAGGCTGCCGCCGATGAGGGGGCCGCTCGCGACGGCCAGGCCGGTGACGGCGCCGTAGATCCCGAGGGCCGTGCCGCGCCGGGCGGCGGGGACGGCGGCGGTGAGGAGGGTGAGGCTGAGCGGCATCATCACGGCGGCTCCGGCGCCCTGGACCGCGCGGGCGGCGATGAGCCGGCCTATGTCCGGGGAGAGGGCGGCGGCCGCGGAGGCGGCGGTGAAGAGGGCGAGGCCGGCGGTGAAGAGCCGGCGGCGGCCGAAACGGTCGCCGAGGGCGGAGCCGAACATCAGCAGGACGGCGAAGGTCAGGGTGTAGGCGTTCACCGTCCACTCCAGGTCCTCCAGCCGGCCGCCGAGGTCGGCGCGGACGGCGGGGAGGGCGGTGGTGACGACGAGGTTGTCGAGGGCGGCCATGAAGCCGGCGGCGCCGGTGAGGACGAGGGCCCAGACCGCGGACGGTCCGAGTTTCTGCTGGGTCATGCTTCCCCCTGGGCTGGTTTTGTTAGTTATTGATGACTAACTTTTGCGGGCAGAAAGCGGCCCGGACCCTCCGTCGGCGAGGAGGGGCCGGGACGGGCGGGCTACCCCTCCCCGCCCTCCGGCGGGTGGAGCCCGTCCCAGATGCGGTGCCCGGACGGGAAGCCCATGGCGGTGAGGGTGTTGATGAGCATCCCGTGGGCCATGAAGGTGGTCGTCTCCCTGACGTCGCCGCCGAGCGGCACCGTCACGGTGTCCCACAGCTCCTGCCAGCCCGCCCGCACGAGCTCCCCGAGCTCGCGGTCGCCGGCGGCCTCGGCGGCGGCGACGGTGACGTACATCTGGAGCTGCATCTGGAGCACGTGGGGGTCTTCGGCGATCAGCCGCATGTACGCGTCGGCCATGGCGCTCTTGGCCTCTTCGCCGGCCAGCCCCTCGGCGGCCCGGGCGAACACGGCCCGGGTCGTCTCCAGGCAGCGCGCGGACGCCGCGAGGAAGATGGCCTGCTTGTTCGGGAAGAGCCGGAAGAGGTAGGGCTGGGAAACGCCGACCCGCTTGGCGATCGCCTCGGTGGAGGTCCCGTAGTACCCGCCGCGGGCGAACTCCCGCGCCGCCGCCCGGATCACGCTCTCGCGCCGCTCTTCCGCGCTCATCCTTGCCATGCAGGCGAAGTTAGTGCTCAATCACTAACTTCGTCAAGGGGGGCGGTACGCGGCGGAACCGGCCGGGGAGGGGGCGCGGGGGTGGTCGTCCCCCCGCGCCTCGGCCCCGTCGGCCGGTCAGCCGGGCAGCCGGGCAGGCGGCCGGTCAGGCCAGCCTGACCACCGCGCGGGACATGCCCAGGACCTTCTGACCGGCGCTCATCGCCGTCAGGTCGACCCGCACGCGGTTGTCGTCCAGCTTCTGCGCCACCTTGGCGGTGACCTCGATCAGCGCGCCCTGGTCGTCGTTCGGGACCACGACCGGCTTGGTGAAGCGGACGCCGTACTCGACGACCGCGCCCGGGTCGCCGACCCAGTCGGTCACGACGCGGATCGCCTCGGCCATGGTGAACATGCCGTGCGCGATGACGTCCGGCAGCCCGACCTCCTTGGCGAACTTCTCGTTCCAGTGGATCGGGTTGAAGTCGCCCGAGGCGCCGGCGTAGCGGACGAGCGTGGCGCGGGTCACGGGGAAGGACGCCGCCGGGAGCTCGGTGCCGACCTCGACGTCGGCGTACTGGATCTGCGCGGTCATCTCAGGCCTCCTCGGGGGCGCGGGACACGAGCTTGGTCCACGCGGTCACCACGTGCTCACCGGACTCGTCGTGGACTTCGCCGCGGATGTCGATGATGTCGTTGCCGGCGAGCGACTTCACGGCCTCGATGGTGGAGGTGACGGTCAGCCGGTCGCCCGCGCGCACGGGGCGGACGTAGGCGAACTTCTGGTCGCCGTGCACGACGCGGCTGTAGTCCAGGCCCAGCTGCGGGTCCTCGACGACCTGGCCCGCCGCCGCGAAGGTGATGGCGAACACGAAGGTCGGCGGGGCGATCACGTCCTGGTGGCCGAGCGCCTTGGCGGCCTCGGGGTCGGTGTAGACGGGATTCGCGTCGCCCACCGCGACCGCGAATTCGCGGATCTTCTCCCGGCCGACCTCGTACGGCTCGGTGGGCGGGTAGGTCCGCCCCACGAAGGTCTGGTCGAGTGCCATGGCTCACTACCTCCTGTTGAAGGGACTCCGGATCAAGGAAAGGGTGCGGAAACGACACGAGGCCGCCCCCCTGGAAGGGGACGACCTCGTGACGGTGCCTATGCGGAGACTTCGCCAGTGATTAGCGGGTCTCGCGGTGCGCGGTGTGCGAGTTGCAGCGCGGGCAGTGCTTCTTCATCTCCATGCGGTCCGGGTTGTTACGCCGGTTCTTCTTGGTGATGTAGTTCCGCTCCTTGCACTCCACGCAGGCCAGCGTGATCTTCGGGCGGACGTCGGTGGCAGCCACGTGAGTGCTCCTTGACGGACTATGGGACGGATGAACGCATAAAAGAGTAGCCGATCGGGAGACCGACCCCGCAATCGGCTACTGGGTGTGGTAGCGGCGACCGGACTTGAACCGGTGACACAGCGATTATGAGCCGCTTGCTCTACCGACTGAGCTACGCCGCTTTGATGAGATCCGTTCCCCGCCCGAGGGCGGGGAACCTCTCTCACCAGAGCCCCAATGCGGAATCGAACCGCAGACCTTCTCCTTACCATGGAGACGCTCTACCGACTGAGCTATTGGGGCGAGCGAGGAAGACATTACACGGTTGCGCGCCGATCGCCCAAATCCTTTGGGGGGACTGGCCTCGGAAGGCCTCCGCAGATCTTTCCCGAACCGCCGCGGGCCTCCCCCGGGGCACTTTCGGGCCCTTTTGTGGCCGGGGTCACAGAGGCACCTCCCACTCCCCCGGCCCCGGGGGTCCCGCCCGCCCCTTCGGGACGCACGCGGGCGTGCCCGGACGCTCCGGGGCGCGCGGGCACCACACCGGTACGACTATTGCGCTCTTCCCCGAACCGGGGAGCCCCGCGCCCTAGGCTCTGAGCACGCTGCGTGATCTTGGGCCGCGGGCTGCGGCCACGGCACAGGAACCGCCCGAGCCACCGCAGGAGCGCGATGTCCGACAGCCAGCCGCAGCAGCCGTCCCCCTCCCCGCGCAACCCGGCGGGCGGTCCGTCCGGCGGCTCCGCCGGCGGGCCCGGCGGAGGGCCCGGCGGGGGCCCCGGCGGCGGCCCGCCCAAGGGCTCCGCGGGAGGCCCGCCCCGGGGTGCCGGGGGTCCGGGCCGGGCCTCCGCGGGCGGCCCGGGACGCGGTCCGGCCGACGGCCCCGGGCGCACCCCGGGCCGCGCTCCCGCCGGCGGCGCGGCCCCCGAGGCCACGGGGCTCCTGCTCACCGGGGCGCGGCTCACCGACGGCCGCACCGTCGACGTCCGGCTCAGCGGGGGCCGCATCCAGGCCGTCGGCACGGCGGGCAGCCTCCCGGCGCCCTCCCTGGCCCGGGTCGACCTGCGCGGCTACCTGCTCCTGCCAGCCCCGGCCGAGCCCCACGCCCACGGGGACACCGCCCTGACCGCCGACGGCGAGGGGCCCGTCTCGTACGCCCGCGACGAGGTGCAGCGCCGGGCCACCGAGGCGGCGCTGCTCCAGCTCGGGCACGGCGCCACGGCCGTGCGCTCCCACGTCCGGATCGGCGACGTGCACGGGCTGGGCCCGATGGAGGCCTCCCTCCAGGCCCGCCGCTCCCTGCGGGGGCTCACCGACCTGACCACGGTGGCCGTGCCCCGGCTGCTGACCGGCGTCGCCGGGGCCGACGGGCTCGCGATGCTGCGCGACGCCGTCAAGATGGGCGCCTCGGTGATCGGCGGCTGTCCGGACCTGGACCCCGATCCGACGGGCTTCGTCGAGGCGGTCCTGGAGCTGGCCGCCGAGCACGGCTGCCCCGTGGACCTGCACACGGACGGTGACGACCCCGGCCGCCTCGCCCGGCTCGCGGCGATGGCCGGGGGGCTGCGGCCCGGGGTGACCATCGGCCCCTGCGGCGGCCTGTCCCGGCTGCCGCTGGAGGCCGCCTCCCGCGCCGCCGACCGGCTCGCGGCGGCCGGCGTACGGGTCACCTGCCTGCCCCAGGGCGACTGTGCCGCGCTGGAGCGACGGGGGCTGCGCACCGCCCCGGTGCGCCTCCTGCGGGCCGCCGGGGTCCGGGTCGCGGCGGGGAGCGGGGCGCTGCGGGACGCGGGCAACCCGGTCGGGCGGGGCGACCCCCTCGAAGCCGCGTTCCTGCTGGCCTCCCAGGGCGGGCTGCGCGCCGCCGAGGCGTACGCGGCGGTCAGCGCCGCCGCCCGCGAGGCGATGGCCCTGCCGGAGGTGCGGGTGGAGGCCGGTTTCCCGGCTGAGCTGCTCGCCGTGCGCGGGGAGCGGATCGCCGGGGTGCTGTCGCTGGCCTACAGCCGGATCGTGATCCACCGGGGCCGGGTGGTAGCCCGGACGAGTGCCGTGCGGGAGTACTGCGACTCGGCGGTCGCGGTGGCCCTGGACCTGCCCCGGCAGGGCCGGGCGGAGCCCGGCCCCTGAGGGATTCCCCTGCCGTTCGCGGGCGGGGGCGCCCGGGTCGTCGTACGGTCGGGACATGCGCATCGTCATCGCGGGTGGACACGGTCGGATCGCGCTGCGGCTGGAGCGCCTGCTCGCCGCGCGCGGGTACGAGGTCGCCGGGATCGTCCGGGATCCCGGGCAGGGCGCCGACCTGCGCGCGGTCGACGCCGAACCGGTGCTGTGCGACCTGGAGTCGGCCACGGTCGAGCACGTGGCGGGGATCCTCCAGGGCGCGGACGTGGCGGTGTTCGCCGCCGGGGCCGGTCCCGGCAGTGGTCCCGAGCGCAAGCGGACCGTGGACCGGGGCGCGGCGCTGCTGTTCGCCGATGCCGCCGAACGGGCCCGGGTGCGCCGCTTCCTGATGGTCTCGACGATGGGGTCGGACGCGCGGCACGAGGGGGACGAGGTCTTCGACGAGTACCTGCGGGCGAAGGGCGAGGCCGACGACCACCTGCGCACCCGGCTCGGTCTGGAGTGGACGATCGTGCGCCCGGGGGTGCTGACCGACGACCCGGGTACGGGGCTGGTCCGGCTGGAGGCGCGTACCGGGCCGGGCAGCGTGACGCGTGACGACGTGGCGACGGTGCTGGCGGAGCTGGTCGAGACCCCGGCCACGGCCGGCCTGACGCTGGAGCTCCTGTCGGGCTCTACACCGGTCTCGGTCGCCGTGAAGGACGTGGCCGGCAACTGAGCGACCCGGCGGGGGGCGGGGCGAGGCCGGCTGCCGGGGCGGGGCGCCGCCGGTGACCGGCGACGGGGCCGGGGGCCGGAGCCCCGCCGGTGACCGGGGGCGGGGCCGGGGGACGGAGCCCCGCCGGTGACCGGGGGCGGGGCCGGGGGACGCCGCGGTCCGAGAGGGTGGGCCGACGGGCCGTCAGCCCCCGTGCGGGCGGGGGTCAGAAGCCGGCCTCGACCTCGCCGTCGGAGCGTCCCACCGCGTCCTGCCGGAACTCCTTCTCGTAGGCCCGCCGGATCCGCTCGACGCGGACGCCGCGCTCCTGCGCCTCCTTCTCGGGGTAGAACAGCACGACGTCGTACGCGGCCTCGCGGAGGATCGTGCCGTCCTCGCCTCGCCGCTGGGCGTACCCCTCCCGGAGGGTGAGGCCCTCGGGGAAGTCCGGGGTGACCTCGCGGTCCAGGAAGCGCATGAACTCCCCCTTCGCGACGGGCGGGCGGCCATCGGGCCGCTGGGTGCCGAAGGACAGCCTCGTCTCCCGGTACGGCTCCCCCGCGTGGCTGTGCAGCGCCGCCCCGACCAGGGCCGGGAGGCCGGCGCCGAGCAGGGCGAGCAGGACGCCGCCCCCGGCCTTTCCGCGTGTGTCCGAAGTCCATTTCACGCCCCGTGAACGACCGGCCGCCCGGTTCGGTGCGCGGCGGGGGCCGATAGGGTCACCCGGAATCCGGCCGCAGGGGGCGGCCGTACGGGGGACCGGGGCGCGGGATGGGCGACGGGAACTGGCGGGTCGACGCGGCGGAGGGCGGCCGGCTCGCGGCCCGGTGGTGGAAGTGGGCGCTGTCGGCCCCGGAGGACGAGAGCCCGGTGGCGGACGCGACCGGCGCGTACGCCGGGCGGAGGCAGCCCGGAGACCTGTGGTTCCTGGCGGGCACCCACGGCGGACGGGTGGTACGCCGCTGCGCCGTCCCGACGGGCCGTCCGCTGTTCTTCCCGGTGCTGAACACCAGGCGCCCGGCGGTCCCGTTCCTGACGAAGCCGTGGCGGCTGGAGACGACGCGGGCCTCGGCGGCCCTGAACAGCTCGCCGCTGCCCCTGCGCGAGTTCGCCTCGAAGCCCTTTCCCGTGCGGGGGGTACCGCAGGTCGCCTGGGGGCTGTGGTGCGCCCTGGAGCCGCTCCCGCCGGGCCAGTTCGTCCTGGAGATCGAGGCGGCGGCCGCGAACGGCTTCTGGGTCGACACGACCTACCACCTGACGGTGACCGCCCCCTAGCCCCGTCCGGAACATGCGAAGAAACCCCCGCCCACTGCGTTTCCGCAGATGAACGGGGGTTCCACTCGCGTGGCGGCGCCAGGATTCGAACCTGGGTAGGCTAAGCCGACGGATTTACAGTCCGCTCCCATTGGCCACTCGGGCACACCGCCATGGGATGTTGCCCGGATTCCTCCGCCTTTCGGCGTCGTTCCCTGGCAACGACGTAAACGATACCTGATGCGCAGGGGTGCTTCGCCACCGGATTGATCAGCCGTTCACCCGGGTGCGGTGGCTAGGCTTTGCGGAGCGGTCCGGGGATGTCCGGCCGCGGCCCCCCGGGGCCCACCACAGCCGATTTCAAGGAGCCACAGCACATGGCCGACTCCAGTTTCGACATCGTCTCGAAGGTCGAGCGGCAGGAGGTCGACAACGCCCTCAACCAGGCCGCCAAGGAACTGTCGCAGCGCTACGACTTCAAGGGCACCGGCGCCTCGATCTCCTGGTCCGGCGACAAGATCCTGATGGAGGCGAACTCCGAGGACCGCGTCAAGGCCGTCCTCGACGTCTTCGAGACCAAGCTGGTCAAGCGCGGGATCTCGCTGAAGGCGCTGGACGCCGGCGAGCCGCAGCTGTCCGGCAAGGAGTACAAGATCTTCGCGTCCATCGAGGAGGGCATCTCCCAGGAGAACGCCAAGAAGGTCGCCAAGATGATCCGCGACGAGGGCCCCAAGGGCGTCAAGGCCCAGGTCCAGGGCGAGGAGCTGCGCGTCAGCTCCAAGAGCCGTGACGACCTCCAGGCCGTCCAGGCCCTGCTCAAGGGCAAGGACCTGGACTTCGCCATCCAGTTCGTGAACTACCGCTGACCTGCGCGTACGTCGCCGATCGGACCCCGTGGGGCACAACGGGGGCGGATCGCCGGGGCCTTCCCGGCGGGCGCCCGCGTTGTGCCCTCCGCCGTTTCGGCGCCCGTGGCGTGTGCCCGGCGTGAGCGGCGCACGCTCCCGCCCGGCCCCCCGGTGGCCACTGGGCGCGGCCGGGCGCGCCCCACAGGCTGGGTGACGTCCGTCACCGCGTTCACGAGGGGGTTCCCGCATGCCTGGGGCCGGCACATTCCGAGCGGACCTCGGGGCGTCCGTCGTCGTCGCGCTGGTGGCGCTCCCCCTCTGCGTGGGGGTCGCCGTCGCCTCCGGGGTGCCCGCCGAGCTGGGGATCGTCACCGGGGTGGTGGGCGGACTGGTCACCGGCTGGTTCCGGGGCAGCGCGCTCCAGGTCAGCGGGCCCGCCGCCGGGCTGACCGTCCTGGTCTACGAGGCCGTGGACGCCTACGGCCTGCCGGCGCTGGGGGTCATGGTGCTGGCCGCCGGCCTGGTACAGCTGGGCCTGGGTGCGCTGCGGCTCGGGCGGTGGTTCCGGGCGATCTCCCTGGCCGTGGTGCACGGGATGCTGGCCGGGATCGGCCTCGTGCTGATCGCCGGGCAGCTCTACGCCCTCGGCGGGGTGAAGGCCCCCGGGGAGACCCTCGCCAAGCTGGGCGGGGTGCACGAGCTCGGGACACGGGCCGACTGGGCCGCCGTGGCGCTCGGGGCGGGGACCATCGCGGTCCTGGTGCTGTGGCGGCGGGTGCCGGCGCGGCTGCGCGTCGTGCCGGGGGCGCTGGTCGGGGTCGCGGCCGCCACTGCCGCGGCCGCGCTGCTGCGGCTGCCCGTGGAGACCGTCCGGGTGACGGGGGTGCTGGAGTCCGTGGCGCCGCCGGGCTGGTCGGACTTCGGCGCGCTGGCCTCCGTGGGGGCCGCCGGGACCGTGGTCGCGCTCGCGCTGATCGCCTCCGCCGAGACCCTGTTCAGCGCGGCCGCCGTCGACCGGATGCACGAGGGGCCGCGCACCGACTACGACCGGGAGCTGGTCGCCCAGGGGGTCGGCAACGCGGTGTGCGGGCTGCTCGGCTCCCTGCCGATGACCGCGGTCATCGTGCGCAGCTCCGCGAACGTGGAGGCCGGGGCCCGTACGCGGGCGTCGCGGATCCTGCACGGCGGCTGGCTGCTGCTGTTCGCCGTGGCGCTGCCGCAGGTGCTGGAGGTGGTGCCGCTCGCGGCGCTGGCCGGGGTGCTGCTGCACGCGGGATGGAAGCTGCTGCCGGCGCGGGCGGTGGCCGCGCTGTGGCGGACCCACCGGGGCGAGGCGGTGGTGCTGGTGGTGACGGCCGTCTCGATCCTGGCGACCAGTCTCTTCGAGGGGGTGCTGGTCGGGCTGGGCCTCGCCGTGGCCAAGGCCGCCTGGGAGACCTCCCACGTCCACGTCGAGGAGGTCTGGGAGGGCGAGGAGCTGTGCGTGCGGATCGTGGGGAACGCCAGCTTCCTGCGGCTGCCCAAGCTGCTGGACTCCCTTGAGGCGCTGCCGCACGGGCCGTCGGTGCGGCTCGACCTCAGCGGGCTTCGACACCTGGACCACGCCTGTCTGACCGCGCTGGAGAGCTGGGAGCTCAGGCGGACGCCGCTCCCCGGCCGGGAGGGCGTCATCTAGCCGGGCTACCCTCCCGCCCGTGGACAACGAGCTGAAGCGCACCCTGGGTGTCTCCGACGCCGTCGTGGTCGGGCTCGGCGCGATGGTCGGCGCCGGCATCTTCGCCGCCCTCGCCCCGGCGGCCCGCGCGGCGGGCGGCGCGCTCCTGGCCGCCCTGGCCCTGGCCGCGTTCGTGGCCTATTGCAACGCGCACTCCTCGGCGCGGCTCGCCGCCCGCTACCCGGCCTCCGGTGGCACCTACGTGTACGGGCGCGAGCGGCTCGGCCCCTTCTGGGGGTACCTGGCCGGCTGGGGTTTCGTGGTCGGCAAGACGGCTTCCTGCGCGGCGATGGCGCTGACCGTCGGGGCGTACGTGTGGCCGGGGCGGGAGCACGCCGTGGCCGTGGCGGCGGTGGTGGCGCTGACCGCCGCGGGCTACGGCGGGGTGCAGAAGTCGGCCCGGATCGCCCGGCTGATCGTGGCGGCGGTCCTGGCGGTGCTGGCCGGGGTGGTCGTGGCGTGTCTGACGTCCCCCGCGGCCGCCGCGGGCCGCCTCGGCGGCGGGGACTGGGGCGTCGCCGGGCTGTTGCAGGGCGCCGGCCTGCTGTTCTTCGCCTTCGCCGGCTATGCCCGGATCACCACCCTGGGCGAGGAGGTGCGCGATCCGCGGCGCACGATCCCGCGCGCGGTGCCGCTGGCGCTGGGGATCGCCCTGCTGGTGTACGCCGCCGTGGCGGTGGCGGCCCTGTCGGTGCTCGGTGCCGACGGGCTGGCGGGGTCGTCGGCACCGCTGGCCGACGCGGTGCGCGCGGCCGGGCGGCCCGGACTGGTCCCGGTGGTCCGGGTGGGCGCGGCGCTGGCCGCGGTGGGCTCCCTGCTGGCCCTCGTGCTCGGGGTGTCGCGGACCGCTCTGGCGATGGCCCGGGACGGCCATCTGCCGCGCGCGCTGGCGGCGGTGCATCCCCGGCACCGGGTGCCGCACCGTGCGGAGCTGGCCGTGGGTGCGGTGGTGGCGGTGCTCGCGGCCACCGCCGATCTGCGGGGCGCGATCGGTTTCTCCTCCTTCGGAGTGCTGGCCTACTACGCGATCGCGAACGCCTCCGCGTGGACTCTCGGTTCAGGTGTCAAGGGGCGGGCCGTGGCAGCGGCGGGGCTGTCCGGCTGCGTGCTGCTGGCCTGCGCCCTGCCCGCCGCCTCGGCGGTGTCGGGCGCGGCGGTCCTGGCGCTGGGCGCACTGGCCTACGGGGTGCGGGGCCGGTTCAGGTCCGGGAGCTGAACTCCGCCCAGGGGCGCAGCTCCATCTCGTCCTCGTCCCACTCCTCGCGGAACCAGCCGGCGCCGTCGAGCCAGTCGCGCAGCCAGCGCGCCAGGCTCGGGGAGTGGTGGTACCAGGCCAGGCCGGGATCGCCCGGATTCGGCTCGAAGAGCAGGACCGGGGCGGTCTCGGAGCGGCAGTCCACGCACGCGGACATGCCGCAGCCGAGGTCGGCTATGGGCAGGACACCCTCGGGCCAGCCCCGGTCCGACGCGCGCCCCGCCTCGTACGCCGCCATGGCCTCACGCAGCGGCAGCAGTCCGTACTCGGGTCCGAATCCGCCGTCGCCGACGCCTGTGTACAGCGCGGCGAGCAGGGGCGGGAGGGCAAAGCCCAGGACGCGCTCGGCCCGGTCGGCCTCTCCCTCCGCCAGGGGCGTGGGAAGGGGCCTTCCGTGCTCGCGCAGGGAGTCTCGTACGCGGTCGGTCACTTGCTCCAGCAACTGCTCGGTCTCGTCCATGTGTTCATGGTGACGCAGCGCACTGACAGCCGCCGGGCCTGTGGACAACTCAGGCCAGGACGACCTCGATGCGCTTCTCCCGCAGGAAGGCGAGCAGCTCGGGGAAGGACGGCGGGCCGAAGGTCAGGGGCTGTACGCCCAGGCAGCGGCGGGCCGTCTCGTGCTCGTGCCAGACGAGGGTGAACGGCCAGGTCGCCCCGAATCCCCCGCCCAGGGCGTCCGAGACGCCGTTGAGGCAGCGGCCGAAGTACCCGCCGGGGCCGTTGACGGCCTCCCCGAGGGCGCAGAGGAAGCCCTCGTAGTCGGTGACGTGCCGGCCGTCGAGGTGGTAGGTGCCGCCGGCCGGACGGTCCGGGCCCGGCCGGTGGTGCACCGCCGGGTCCAGCCAGCGGGCCCGGCCCGCGGGGCCGAACGGCGCCCACAGGTTGGGGACGGCCGGACGGCCTCCGCGCCACAGCGGCCAGATCGCCGCGGCGACCGACGGCTGGGGGTCCATGTGCACGGTCAGGTCGTAGAGGCCGGGGCCGCGCGGGGACGGCTCCCAGTCGACGACGTCCGGGTTCCCCGCCTGGGTGAGGACCTCCCCGGCGTCGTCCAGCGCGTCGAGGTGCCGGTAGGCGAGGTACCGCTTCCTGCGGCCCTCCACCACGTCCCGCAGCGGGCCGTGCAGGGAGCACCCGAGGAGGCGCACGGGGTGCGGACCGGGCTCCTCCACGGGAAGCACCTCGGCGAGGTCCCGGAAGTGGCCCAGGAGCCGGTCGTCGACGTCCGAGAGGCTGAAGCCCACCGACAGGGCGACCCTCTGCGGGTAGGCCGGCTGCTGCGCGGAGCGCACGGCCTCGATGGTCACGTCCAGCCGCGACAGGTCACGGGCGCACGGGCGGGTGGTGAGGACGCGGGCGTCCTCCAGGTACCACTCCCACAGCGGGGCGCCGTTCTTGTCGAGGGGCTTGAGGTTCAGGAAGCCCAGGGCCGACGGCGGCTCCCCCTCGAAGGCGCAGCCCAGCAGTTCGTAGTGGCGCCGGGTGGGCTCCGGCGGGTCGGCGAAGAGGTTCTCCGCCTCCTCGCACAGGGCCCACAGCTGCTCCTCCTCGTGGTCCTCGTCCTCGCCCCACAGGGCGAAGCGCGTGCCGGCCGTCACCGGGAGGCGAAGGGGGCGTCCGTGGGGACGATTTCACGGCCCAGCGGGAACAGGGAGAGGGGGACCATCTTGAAGTTGGCGATGCCGAAGGGGATGCCGATGATCGTGACGCAGAGGGCGATTCCGGTGGCGATGTGGCCGAGGGCCAGCCACCAGCCGGCGAGGAGCAGCCACAGGACGTTGCCGATGCAGGAGGGCGCGCCCGCGTCGTGCCGCTCGACGGTGGTGTAGCCGAAGGGCCAGAGGGCGTAGAGGGCGATGCGGAAGGCCGCGATGCCGAAGGGGATGCCGATGATGGTGACGCAGAGGATCAGGCCGGCCACGCAGTAGCCGAGGAACAGCCAGATCCCGCTGAGCACGAGCCAAATGACGTTCAGGATGGTTTTCACTGGCTGCGTCCTGCCATCTGTTCGAGCCGGGCGATGCGCTCGGCCATCGGGGGGTGCGTGGAGAACAGCTTGGAGATTCCCTGGCCCGGACGGAAGGGGTTGGCGATCATCATGTGGCTCGCCGTCTCCAGGCGGGGCTCGGGGGGCAGCGGAAGCTGCTTGGTGCCGGCGTCGAGCTTGCGCAGGGCTCCGGCCAGGGCGAGCGGGTCGCCGGTGAGCTGGGCTCCGGAGGCGTCCGCCTCGTACTCGCGCGAGCGGCTGATGGCGAGCTGGATCACGGAGGCGGCCAGCGGGCCGAGGATCATGATCAGCAGCATGCCGATGAGTCCGGGGCCCTCGTCGTCGTCGGAGCGGCCGACCGGGATCAGCCAGGCGAAGTTCACCAGGAACATGATCACGGAGGCGAGGGCTCCGGCCACCGACGAGATGAGGATGTCGCGGTTGTAGACGTGGCTCAGCTCGTGCCCGATGACCCCGCGCAGCTCGCGCTCGTCGAGGATGCGCAGGATGCCCTCGGTGCAGCAGACGGCGGCGTTGCGCGGATTGCGGCCGGTGGCGAAGGCGTTGGGGGCCTCGGTCGGCGAGATGTAGAGCCGGGGCATGGGCTGGCGCGCGGACGTGGAGAGCTCGCGGACCATGCGGTAGAGCTCGGGGGCCTCGAACTCGCTGACGGGCCGCGCGCGCATCGCGCGCAGAGCCAGCTTGTCGCTGTTCCAGTACGCGTAGGCGTTCGTCGCCAGGGCCACGAGTACGGCGATGATCAGGCCGCCCCGGCCGAAGAAGCTGCCGATGAGGATGATGAGTGCGGACATCCCGCCGAGGAGTACGGCGGTCTTCAGCCCGTTGTGCCGGCGGTGCACGGTTCGCCCTCCAAGTGGTGCGTCAGGGGAGCCCCGTCGTGGATCTGAGGGTCTTCGGTCCAGTGGACCCTCCCTTCGTGGTCAACGCGAGGTGGGGGCGTCTGGTTCCCGGGCGCGGCGGGGCCCCGCCGCGCCCGGGCGGCACGGGCCGGGGGCGGCGGCGGGGGTTGCTCCGTACGGGTGAGGGCGTGCGGGGCGGGCGGGTTACAGCGGGAAGAGGGAGCCGGCGGCGAAGCGCAGGACCAGCTGGGGGGCGCCCGAGAGGACCAGGGCCGTCACGGCGGTGAGGGCGATGGCGGCCGCGACGGGCCAGGGGGCCTTGGCCCGGGCGGGCGTCCCGCCCGGCTCCCCCGCGGCCTCCGGGGCGCGGAAGAGGAGGGAGGTCCAGCGGAGGTAGTAGTACAGGGCGATGACGACGTTGACGGCCATGAGGACGGCGAGCCAGCCGAGGCCGGCGTCGACGGCGGACTGGAAGACGGTGACCTTCGCGAAGAGGCCGATGACGCCCGGCGGCAGTCCGGCCAGGCAGAGCAGGAAGAACGCCAGCGACAGGGCGGCGGCGGGGCGCTCGGCGTACAGGCCGCGGTAGTCGCTGATGCGGTGCAGCGGCTTGGTCCGGGCGACCAGCGCGGCGACGGCGAAGGCGCCGAGGTTCACGGCGGCGTACATGAGCGCGTAGGCGACGGTGGAGCCGATCTGGTCGCGGTCGGAGTACGCGGCCGCGGCGATCGGGACCAGCAGGTAGCCGGCCTGGCCGACGGAGGACCAGGCGAGCAGCCGTACGGCGCTGTGCGGGCGGTCCGGGGACTGGCGCAGGGCGGCGGTGTTGCCGAGGGTCATGGTGAGCGCGGCGAGCACGGCCAGGGCGGGGCCCCAGACGTCGGAGTACGCGGGGAAGGCGATCACCGTGACGAGGATCAGGCCGGTGAAGCCGACGGCCTTGCCGATCACCGAGAGGTAGCCGGCGACGGGCAGCGGGGCGCCCACGTAGGTGTCGGGGACCCAGAAGTGGAAGGGGACGGCGGCGGTCTTGAAGGCGAAGCCGACGAGGGTGAGGGCGACGCCCGCCATGGCGAGGACGTCGAGCTGTCCGGGGACGTCCTCCAGCCGGTCGGCGACCCGCACCAGGTGCAGGGTGCCGGTGGCGGCGTAGACGAGGCTGACGCCCATCAGGGAGACGGCGGTGGCGGTGACCGAGGACAGGAAGAACTTGAGGGCGGCCTCGGAGGACATCCGGTCGCCGCGGCGCATGCCGACGAGGGCGAAGGCGGGCAGCGAGGCGACCTCGAGGGCGACGATCAGGGTGGCGAGGTCGCGGGAGGCGGGCAGCAGGGCCGCTCCGGCGGCGGAGGAGAGCAGCAGGAACCAGTACTCGCCGGCCGGGATGCGGCCCTCGCGGACGGCGGTGACCGACAGCAGGGCGGTGACCAGGGCTCCGGCCAGCACCAGGAACTGGATGACGAGCGCGAAGTGGTCGGCGGTGTAGCTGCACGCGCCGGGGTCGCCGGTGAGGCAGAAGGTGGCGCGGTCGCCCGCGCGCAGCGGCAGCAGGGCGGCGGTCGCGGCGGCCAGGCCGGCGACCGAGACCCAGCCGAGGACCGGCTTGCGGGCCTCGGGCAGGAAGAGGTCGGCGACCAGGACGGCCAGGGCGACGGCGGCGGGCAGGACCACGGGCGCGATCGCGAGCCAGTCGACGGACTGGACCAGGCTGGGGGTGTCGGCGGCCAGGGCCGTCAGGGCCGTCATGCGTTGCCTCCTGCGAGGAGCTTCTGGACGGCCGGGTCGGTCAGGCCGAGGAGGGTGGCGGGCCACAGGCCGGCGAGGACGGTGAGGGCGACCAGCGGGGTCCAGGCGGCGAGCTCGTAGTGCCGGACGTCCGCGAGGGTCAGCTCGGGACCGGCCTTGGGGTCGCCCATGCAGACGCGCCGCACGACGATCAGCAGGTAGGCGGCGGTGAGCAGGGTGCCGAGCGCGCCGAGTGCCATGTAGGTGAGGAAGGCCGGGCGGGACAGGCCCGCGGCCGGGTCGAAGGCGCCGAACAGGGCCAGCATCTCGCCCCAGAAGCCGGCCAGGCCGGGCAGGCCGAGGGAGGCGACTGCGGCGAAGGCCAGGAGCGCGCCGAGGCGGGGGGCGCGGCCGTAGAGGGCGGCGCCGGTGGCTCCGGCGAGGGTGTCGAGGTCGCTGCTGCCGTAGCGGTCCTTGAGGGCGCCGACCAGGAAGAAGAGGAGGCCGGTGATCAGGCCGTGGGCGATGTTCGCGAACAGCGCGCCGTTGACGCCCGTGGGGGTCATGGTCGCGATGCCCAGGAGCACGAAGCCCATGTGGCCGACGGAGGAGTACGCGATGAGGCGCTTCAGGTCGCCCTTGGCTCCCTTGCGGGTCAGCGCGAGGCAGGCGAGGGATCCGTAGATGATGCCGACCGCGGCGAAGGCGCCGAGGTAGGGGGCGAAGGTCTGCATGCCCTCGGGGGTGGCGGGGAGCAGGATGCGGACGAACCCGTACGTGCCCATCTTCAGCAGGACGCCCGCGAGGAGCACGGAGCCGACGGTGGGGGCGGCGGTGTGGGCGTCGGGCAGCCAGCTGTGCAGGGGCCACATCGGGGTCTTGACGGCGAGGCCGAGGCCGATGGCCAGGACGGCCAGGATCTGGGTGGTGTGCCCCAGTCCGCGGCCGTTGTCAGAGGCGAGTGCCACCATGTCGAAGGTGCCGCTGTCCAGTCCGATCAGCAGCAGTCCGAGGAGCATGACCACGGAGCCGAGGAGGGTGTAGAGGATGAACTTCCAGGCGGCGGGGCGCCGCTGAGCACCGCCCCAGCGGGCGATGAGGAAGTACATCGGGATGAGGACCGTCTCGAACGCGAGGAAGAACAGCATCAGGTCGAGGACGGCGAAGGTCGCGAGGGTGCCGCATTCGAGGAGGAGCAGCAGGGCCACGAAGGCCTTCGGGGAGGGGCCCTCGGGGAGCTTGAAGTAGCTGTACACCGCGCAGAGGAAGAACAGCAGCGCGGTCATCAGGAGGAGGGGGAGCGAGATGCCGTCGACGCCGAGGTGGATCCGGATGTTCAGCGCCGGGATCCAGCTGATGTCCGTCGTCGCCTGGAAGCGGGACGGGGTGTCGTGGTCGAAGCCCAGGGTGAGGGCGACGGCCGCGGCGAGGACGACACCGGTGAGGGTGACGCCGTGGCGGAGCACGGCCTGTTCGGGGCTCCTGCCCTTGAGCCCGGGCGGGGCCGGGAGGAGGGCGGCGACGGCCCCGAGGAGCGGTGCGGCCACGATGAACGCCAGAAGGAACTGCATCACGGACGGGCTGATATCGATCACGGCTGACTCTCGGCTCACGATCCGGCGTTGACGTTGGCGAGGACGGCGGTGGCGATCGCCAGGACCACGGCGCCGGCGAGCAGGGCGCTCAGGTAGCTCTGCACGTTGCCGGTCTGGGCCCGGCGGACGAGTGCGCCGAGCAGCCGGGGTCCGGCGCCCGCGCCGCGGACGTACGTGTCGACGACCTCGCGGTCGAGGAAGCGCACCAGGCTCGCGCCCGCGCGGACGGGGCGGACGAAGAGCCGGTCGTAGACGGCGTCGAGGTGGAAGCCGTCGGCGGCGTGCCGGTGCAGCGGGCCGAGGAGGGCCCGGCCGGGGTCGGCCGCGGGGGCGGTCGGCACGGCGGGGTGCTCGTGGGTCACCTCGGCGACCTCGGGGGTCTCGGCGGCGGATGCGGCGGCGGCGACGGACGCCGGGACGGCGTCTCCGTTGCGGATGCCGGCGGCGGCCCGGGCGGTGGCGCGCTGCCACAGGGCGTAGGTGAGCACCACGCCGACGAGCGAGGCGCCGGTGCCGAGGACCGAGGTGGTCACGGTCGGGGTGAGCGCCTTGCCGTCGAACCAGTCGGCGAGGGGGACGGCGGCGAGGCCGAAGGCGATCGAGGGGACGGACAGCAGCCACAGCACGCCGGTCATGGCGAGGGGCTCCCGGCCGTGGTCGGGGGCGGCGGCGCCCCGGCCGCGGAAGGCCATCAGCCACAGGCGGGTGGCGTAGGCGGCGGTGAGCAGGGCGGTCAGCACGCCGGCGACGAGCACCACCCAGCCGGCCGTGCTGGGCGCGACGTCGGAGTGTCCGCCGGCGGCGTGCTCGGCGGCGACGAGGACGGCTTCCTTGGAGAAGAAGCCGGCGAAGGGCGGGACGGCGGCGAGCGCGAGCAGCGCGATCGTCATGGTCCAGAAGGCGTCGGGGATCCGCCGGGCCAGGCCGTCCATGCGGGACATGGCGGCGAGGGAGTTCGTGCCGGCGGCGTGGATGATCACGCCGGCGCCGAGGAAGAGCAGCGCCTTGAAGGCGCCGTGGGACATGAGGTGGAAGACGGCGGCGCCGCGGTCGCCGACGGCCAGGGCGCCGGTCATGTAGCCGAGCTGGCCGACCGTGGAGTAGGCGAGGACGCGCTTGATGTCGTCCTGGGCCAGGGCGGCGAGGCCGGATCCGACCATCGTGATCCCGGCCATGAGGGCCATGACCACCAGGGTGGCCTGCGAGGCGGTGAAGACCGGGAGGAGGCGGGCGATGAAGTAGACGCCGGCGGCGACCATCGTCGCGGCGTGGATCAGCGCGGAGACCGGGGTGGGGCCGGCCATGGCGTCGGGGAGCCAGGTGTGCAGCGGGAACTGCGCGGACTTGCCGGCGACGCCGGCGAGCAGGAGCAGCCCGATGAGCGTCGGGTGGTCGAGCCCGCCCGAGGCGACGGTGCCGAGGACCTTGGTGATCTGGAAGGAGCCGGCGTCGGTGGCGAGCGCGAACAGTCCGATCAGGAAGGGGACGTCGCCGAGCTTGGTGACGAGGAAGGCCTTGAGGGAGGCGGAGCGGGCCGCCTCGGTCTCCCAGTAGTGGCCGACCAGGAAGTACGAGCAGATGCCCATGACCTCCCAGCCGACCAGCAGCACCATCAGGTCGCCGGAGTAGACGACGAGCAGCATGGCGGAGGTGAAGAGGGAGACCAGAGCGGCGTACGACGGATAGCGCGGGTCCTCGCGGAGGTACGCCGTCGAGTAGACCTGGACGCAGGTGGCGACCACGCCGACCACGACGGCGACCAGGGCGGCGAAGCCGTCGATGTGGAACGAGAGCTCGATCGGCACCGAGCCGGTCGGGGTCAGCTCGGTCGCCGCGTTGATCGCCGCGCCGCCGCCCTGCCGGACGGCGACGAGGACGGCCAGGGCGGCGGCGGCCAGCGTCGGCAGGACGGCCAGCGGCTTGACGAAGCCGGGCGCCGTCCGGCCGAGGAGGAGTCCTGCCGCCGCTCCCAGGAAGGGGAGGAGGGGGACGAGGACCGCGAGGGTCGTGGTGCTCACGCGGCGACCTCCGGCCGGGCAGTGATGTCGTCGGGCCGGGCGGGCTCGTGGCCCTCGGCGGTGTCGCGCAGCTTGTCCACGTCCGAGGTGCCCCGGTTGCGGTACACCATCAGCACGATCGCGAGGCCGATGCCGATCTCGGCGGCGGCGATGGCGATGGTGAAGAGGGTGAGGGCCTGGCCGGCGTGCAGGGTGTCGCGCAGCCAGACGTCGAAGGCCACCAGGTTGAGGTTGACGGCGTTGAGCATCAGCTCGACGGACATCAGGACCAGGATGGCGTTGCGGCGGGCGAGCACGCCGTAGAGGCCGATGGCGAAGAGGAGGGCCGCGAGGACGGCGGGGTAGGCGAGGTGCATCAGCGCTGCCCCTTCTCGGCGCCCGTGCGGGCGGCGGCGTCGGCCGCGTCGGCGGCCTCCTCGGCGGGGGTGCTTCGGCGCGAGAGCACGATGGCGCCGATCAGGGCCGCGAGGAGGAGGACGGAGAGCGCCTCGAAGGGCAGCACCCAGTGCTGGAAGAGGATCTCGCCGGAGACCTTGGTGGAGCCCTGGGCGGGACCGTCGAGGTCGATCCAGGTGGTGCGGAACGCGTCGGCCACCACCCAGACGAGCGTGGCGCCGGCGGCGCCGGCGACGCCGAGGGCGACCCACCGGTTGCCGGAGTCGGCGTCCGGGGAGCGGCCGATGGGCGCCTTGGTGAGCATCAGTCCGAAGAGGAGGAGGACGACCACGGAGCCGAGGTAGATCAGGACCTGGACCCAGGCGATGAACTCGGCGGTCAGCAGCAGGTACTCGACGGCGATCCCGCCGAGCGCGACGACCAGCCAGAGGGCGGCGTGCACGAGCTGCTTGGTGGTGACCGTGACGAGGGCCGCGCCGAGGGTGGCGAGGCCGACGAGGAGGAAGGCGATCTCGACGCCGGTCGGCGAGAGGAAGCCGGGGCCGGGCGCGGGGGCGGGGCCGCCGGGCACGGCCGCCGTGACGGCGCCCGCGGCTGCGGCGAGGTGGGCGGCGTACATCAGGCGGTGCCTCCCGCCGGGGTGTCGGGGGTGCCGTCCGCGGGCGGGTTCGCCCCGGACCCGGCGGCGGCCGCGGCGGCGGCCTCCGCCTTCTCGGCGGCCTTGCGGGCGGCGGCGATCTCCTTGGGCTCCTCGGCGCCGGGGTCCAGCGCGGGCGGGGCCGGGACCGTCCACATCCACTCGCGCAGCTTGTCGCGCTCGTGGGTGAGGTCGTGGATGTCGGTCTCCGCGTACTCGAACTCCGGCGACCAGAAGAGGGCGTCGAAGGGGCACACCTCGATGCAGATGCCGCAGTACATGCAGAGGGAGAAGTCGATGGCGAAGCGGTCGAGGACGTTGCGGCTGCGCTCGCGGCCGCCGGGGGTGGCGGCGGGCACCGTCTCCTTGTGGGAGTCGATGTAGATGCACCAGTCGGGGCACTCGCGGGCGCACAGCATGCAGACCGTGCAGTTCTCCTCGAACAGGCCGATGACCCCGCGGCTGCGGGGCGGGAGCTCGGGCTGCACCTCGGGGTACTGGGCGGTGTGCGCGCGCTTGGTCATCGTGCGCAGGGTGACGGCCAGGCCCTTGGCGAGGCCGGATCCGGGGATCGGGGGCATTACTGGATCGCCACCTTCACGATGCCGGTGAGCGCGATCTGGGCGAGCGCGAGGGGGATGAGTACGGTCCAGGCGAGCTTCTGGAGCTGGTCCTCGCGCAGGCGCGGGTAGCTCACGCGGAGCCAGATGACCACGAAGGCGAGGACGGCGGTCTTCAGCAGGGTCCAGACCCAGCCGAGGCCGTCGCCGCCGAAGGGGCCGTGCCAGCCGCCGAGGAAGAGGACGGTGGTCAGGGCGCACAGGACGACGATGCCGGCGTACTCGGCGAGCAGGAACAGCGCGAAGCGCAGGCCGGTGTACTCGGTGTACGCGCCGAAGATGATCTCGGAGTCGGCGACGGGCATGTCGAAGGGGGGCCGCTGGAGCTCGGCGAGCCCGGCGGTGAAGAAGACGAGCGCGCCGATGATCTGCCAGGGCAGCCACCACCACTCGAAGGCGCCCACGATGCCGGGCAGCGACACCGTCCCGGCGGCCATCGCCACGGAGGCGGCGGCCAGCAGCATCGGCAGCTCGTAGGCGAGCAGCTGGGCGGCGGTGCGCAGGCCTCCGAGGAGGGAGAACTTGTTGGCGGAGGCCCAGCCGCCCATCAGGCTGCCGAGCACGCCGACGCCCATGACGGCGAGGGCGTAGAAGAGGCCGGCGTCGATGACCTGGCCGACGGCGCTCTCGCTCGGGCCGATGGGGATGGCGATGAGGACGAGGAGGTAGGGCAGCAGCGCGACGGCGGGGGCGAGCTGGAAGATCCGCCGGTCGGCGTTGGCCGGGACGATGTCCTCCTTCTGCGCGAACTTCACGCCGTCGGCGACGAGCTGGGCCCAGCCGTGGAAGCCGCCGGCGTACATGGGGCCGAGGCGGCCCTGCATGTGCGCCATCACCTTGTGCTCGGTCTGCCCGATGACGAGCGGGAGCACGAGGAAGACGGCGAAGACGACGATCAGTCGCAGGGCGACGTCGAGGACGTCGTTCACGCGTCGCCTCCGGTGGTGTCGTGGTCGGGATCGGGGTCGGGCCCGGCTTCGGGCTTCGGGCCGGGCTCGGGGGCCGGCTCGTCGAAGGCGGGCTTCGGGTTGTGCCAGGGCGCGTCCGCGCTGCGCGGGGCGGGGCGCCGGGGAGCCTCCGGCTCCGGCGCGGGTCCCTGACTGGCGGACCCGTCCGCAGCCGAGCGGGTGCGGCGCGCCGGGCTCGGGGCCTCCACGGCCGGTCCACCCGGTGCGGGCGCCTCGGCGTCCGGCTCCGGGGCCGCCTGGCTCGCCGAACCGTCCGCAGCCGAGCGGGTGCGGCGCGCCGGGCGCGGGGCTTCCGTGTCCGGTGCCGGCTCCGGGGCGGTCTGGCTCGCCGAGCCGTCGGCTACCGAGCGGGTGCGGCGGGGCGGACGGGTGGTGTCGGGGGCCGGCTCCACGGCGGCGGCGTCCGGGGTCGCGCCCTCCGCTCCGGGGCGGACGCGGCGGGCCGGCGCCCCCTCACGGGGGGCGCGGGCCGCCGCGCCGGCGGCGCGGGGGGTGCGGGCCGGGCGGGCCGGGGCGGGCGGGAGCTGGCCCTTCAGGGGGCCCCACTCGTTCGGGTCCGGTACCCCGGGCGGGAGCATCTGGCGGCGCTTGGGCGCGTTCGGGTCGTGCGCCTCGCCCGGCTCCTTGGCGCCGGGCCAGGCCTTGGCGACGCGCGCCGCCAGGACGAAGTCCTTGCGCAGCGGGTGTCCCTCGAAGTCCTCGGGGAGCAGGAGGTGGACAAGGTGCGGGTGGTCGGTGAAGACCACGCCGAACATCTCGTACGTCTCGCGCTCGTGCCAGGCCGCCCCCGCGTAGACGGCGACCGCCGAGGGGAGGCTCGGGGCGCCGTGCGAGACGGTCGTGCGCAGCAGGAGGCGGCGCACGCGCCCGCCCTCCAGGGCGACGACGTGCGCGCAGACCCGGAAGCCGGTGCCCGGCTCGTCGACCGCGCTCAGCCAGTCGAAGTAGGTGCAGCCCAGCTTGTCGCGGGCGATCTCCAGCGAGGGGATCCAGGAGCCGGCCGGGACGTCCACGGTGAGGACGTCGTACGCGACGGAGGCCACGGCCTCGGCGCCGAAGACGGTCGCCGCCGCGTCGGGGAGGGAGTCGTAGAGGTTCACGTGCCGGCCCCCGGGGCGGGCGGGGGCGTCACCAGGCCGCTGGTGAGCTGCGCGACGGACGGCCGGTCGCCGTACCGCTCGGCCAGCGATTCCCGGGCGATCTTCTCCTGGAGCTTGAGGATGCCCTGGAGCAGGGCCTCGGGGCGCGGCGGGCAGCCGGGCACGTAGACGTCGACGGGGATGATCTGGTCGACGCCCTTCGTGACCGAGTACGAGTCCCAGTACGGGCCGCCGCAGTTGGAGCAGGCACCGAAGGAGATGACGTACTTCGGCTCGGGCATCTGCTCGTAGAGCCGCTTGACGGCCGGGGCCATCTTGTCCGTCACCGTGCCCGAGACGATCATCAGGTCGGCCTGGCGCGGGCCGGGCGCGAAGGGGATGACACCCAGGCGGATGAAGTCGTGACGCGCCATGGACGCGGCGATGAACTCGATCGCGCAGCAGGCGAGGCCGAAGTTGAAGACCCACAGGCTGTAGCGGCGGCCCCAGTTCAGGACCACCTTCATCGGCTCGGGGGCCAGGCGGGAGAGGACCCCCAGCCTCCTGGGTTCCGGAAGCGGAACGGGCTCCGGGGTCACGGCAGCCGGTGTCACGTCCATTCGAGGACGCCCTTCTTGTACGCGTAGAGCAGGCCCACGGCCAGGAATCCCAGGAAGACGAACATCTCCACCAGGGTCGTTGCGCCGTAGCCGGCGGCGGCGAAGACCGTCGCCCACGGAAAGAGGAAGATCGAGTCGACCGCGAAGATGACGTAGAGGAACGCGTAGACGTAGTAGCGGACCTGGGTGTGCGCCCAGCCCTCCCCCACGGGGTCCACGCCGCACTCGTACGTCAGCAGCTTCTCGGGGGTGGGGACCACGGGCCGCAGCAGGCGGCCGGCGCCGAAGGCCACGGCGACGAAGAGCACGCCGAGGACGGCGAGCAGGCCGACGACCGAATAGCTCTGGAAGTAGTCCGCGGCGGTCACGGTCCCGGTCGATACCGTTGGTTCGGGCACGTCCGTTCCTCGCTCCTCGGCCACTGTCGACGTTCTCGGTGATCTGGTACGGACGGGAGTCTAGGCCCTGGTCCGCACGGGGTGGGGTTACCCCCCGTTTACTCGCGCCTGGCCACCCCATGGCATTGCCGGGGCGGAATTGACAGGCTGGGCCGCATGACCGCGAACGATCATGCTTCCTCCCCTCCTCCCGTCCGGCCCGTTTTCGCCGCGGCCACGTGGAAGGAGATCGCCTATCTGGTCACCAATCTGCCGGTGGCGCTGATCGGGTTTGTTTACACGGTTGTCATGCTTGCGACCGCCGGCGGGCTGGCCGTGACGGTGGTCGGGCTGCCGCTGCTGCTGGCCGGGCTGTACCTGTCCCGGCAGCTCGGAGTGCTGGAGCGGATACGGGCCCGGGCCCTGCTGGGTCTGCGGGTCGACGAGCCGAGCCCGCTGCCGGGGCCTGGCCGCTCCGGCGGGTTCTTCCCCTGGCTGTGGTCGGGGATCAAGGACCCGGTGGCGTGGCGGACCGTGCTGTTCGAGCTGGTCCGGCTGCCCTGGGGGGTGCTGACCTTCAGTATCGCCCTGCTGGGCCTGTTCGTGCTGTGGCCGGTGCTGCCGTACGTCGTGCGTCTGATGGCGAACCTGGACCGGGCGATGGTGCGGGGCCTGCTGTCACCCTCGGACGAACTGGAGCGGCGGATCGCCGAGCTGGAGTCGGGGCGCGGGGTGGTCGTGGACACGGCGGCCGCCGACCTGCGGCGCATCGAGCGGGACCTGCACGACGGGGCCCAGGCGCGGCTGGTGGCGCTGGCGATGGGGCTGGGCCTGGCGAAGGAGAAGCTGCTGGAGGACCCCGAGGGCGCGGCGGCCATGGTCGACGAGGCGCACGGGGAGGTCAAGCTCGCGCTCCAGGAGCTGCGGGACCTGGCGCGGGGGATCCATCCGGCGGTGCTGACGGACCGGGGGCTGGACGCGGCGCTGTCGTCGGTGGCGGCGCGGTGCCTGGTGCCGGTGAAGGTGTCGGTGCGGCTGGAGGAGCGGCCGGCGGAGGCGATCGAGGGCATCGCGTACTTCGTGGTGTCGGAGCTGCTGCAGAACGTCAGCAAGCACGCGGGGGCGCGGGGCGCGGGCGTCGAGGTGTGGCGGGAGGAGACCCGCCTGCTGATCCGGGTGTGGGACGACGGGCGGGGCGGAGCCCGCACGTCCGGGGGGAGCGGGCTGGCGGGGCTCGCGGAGCGGGTGCGGGCGGTCGACGGGGGGTTCGTGGTGGAGTCCCCCGCGGGCGAGGGGACGGTGGTGGTGGCGGAGCTGCCGTGGCGCGGGCGCGGCTGAGGGGGTGGGGTTAACCCCCCGGGCGGGACGCCGACCCGCCGGATGGTTCCGGGGCGGGGGGCCGACGGAGGGTGGAGGGGTCGGCGAACGGGATGGAAGGGGTCCGGGACATGGCGGAGCGCAGGGGTGGGATGCGGGCGGCGCTGCTGGCGCCCGTGGCCGGGCGGACCTGGCGGGAGTTGCTGTACCTGGTGGTCGGGCTGCCGTTGAGCACGGTGTACTTCGGGCTCGCGATCGCCGGGGTGTCCGCCGGGGCCGGCCTGCTCGTGACCTTCGTCGGGGTGCCGGTCCTGGCCGGGGTGCTCGCCATGTGCCGCGGGTTCGGGATCGTGGAGCGGGCCCGGGTGCGCGGGCTGCTGCGGGTGCCGGTCGGCGCGCCGGCGCCGGTGCGGGCGGGCAGGGCCGGGGTGCCGGCCGCGATGGGGGCGCTGCTGAAGAGCGGCAGCGCCTGGCGGCACGTGCTGTACTCGCTGGTCCACTTCCCCTGGGCGCTGTTCTCCGCCTGCCTCGCCCTCGTCCTGTGGGGCTACGGGTGGGGCATGCTCCTGTACCCGCTGTGGTTCTGGGTCTTCCCGGCCTTCACCGACCAGCCCGGACTGCAGCTGTTCCAGAACGACGGCTACACCTTCTACCTGGATTCGCCCCTGGCCGTCGCCGTCGCCGCTCTGGCCGGGCTGTGCCTCACGCTGGCCGCCCCCTGGGTCATCCGGGCCCTGGTGACCGTCGACCGGGTCCTGGTCACCGGGCTGCTCGGCCGGTCGCGGCTCGACGAGCGGGTCAGCGAGCTGGAGTCCGACCGCGGGGTGGTCGTCGACACCGCGGCGGCCGACCTGCGTCGGATCGAGCGGGAGCTGCACGACGGGGCCCAGGCGCGGCTGGCGGCGCTGGCCATGGACCTGGGGCTGGCGAAGGAGCGGCTGGCCGAGGACCCGCGGGCCGCCGCCCGCATGGTGGACGAGGCCCACGGGGAGGTGAAGACCGCCCTGCGGGAGCTGCGGCACCTGGCCCGGGGGATCCACCCCGCGGTGCTGACCGACCGGGGGCTGGACGCGGCGCTGTCGGCGGTGGCCTCGCGGTGCGCCGTTCCGGTACGGGTCGACGTGGACCTGCCGTCCCGGCCCGCGGCGGCGATCGAGGGGCTCGCGTACTTCACCGTGTCCGAGCTGCTCCGGGACGTGAGCGGGCACGCCGGGGCGCGGAGCGCCAGCGTGGAGGTGTGGAGGTCCGGGGAGCGGCTGATGATCCGGGTCGCGGGTGACGGCCCGCACCCGGACGGCCCCTCGGCCGGGAGCGGGCCGGCGGGGCTCGCGGAGCGGCTGGACGCGGTGGACGGGGTACTGGTCGTGGACTCGTCACAGGGCCACGGCACGACGGCGACGGCGGAGCTCCCCTGGCGCGCCTGAGGGTGGCCCGCCCTGCACCCCGCCCTTGACCCCGCCCTTGATCCCGGCCGGACCGGAACCGTGGCTTCGGCTGGGATGCTTGGCGTGCCAGACGGGTATGCGAGCGGGCGGGAGCTTCACAACGTGGAAAACAGGGTGCGGGTCGTCATCGCCGAGGATTCAGTGCTGCTCCGTGAGGGCCTGACCCGGCTGCTGACCGACCGGGGGCATGACGTCGTGGCGGGCGTCGGGGACGCGGAGGCCCTGGTCAAGACGGTGGCGGACCTGGCGGCCGAGGGAGCGCTGCCGGACGTGGTGGTGGCCGACGTGCGGATGCCGCCGACGCACACCGACGAGGGCGTGCGGGCCGCCGTACGGCTGCGCCGCGATCACCCGGGGATCGGGGTGCTCGTGCTGTCGCAGTACGTGGAGGAGCAGTACGCCACCGAACTGCTGGCCGGTTCCAGCACGGGGGTGGGGTACCTGCTGAAGGACCGGGTCGCCGACGTGCGCGAGTTCCTCGACGCCGTCGTCCGGGTGGCGCAGGGCGGTACGGCCCTGGATCCCGAGGTCGTGGCGCAGCTGCTGGGCCGCAGCCGCAAGCAGGACGTCCTGGCCGGTCTGACCCCGCGCGAGCGCGAGGTGCTCGGACTGATGGCGGAGGGACGGACGAATTCCGCTGTAGCCAAGCAGCTCGTGGTGAGTGACGGGGCCGTGGAGAAGCACGTCAGCAATATCTTCATGAAGCTGGGCCTGTCTCCGAGTGACGGGGATCACCGGCGCGTGCTGGCGGTTCTGACCTACCTGAGGTCCTGATCGACTGACAGTCTGTCAGTTAAGGCACGCGACGGCGACGCCACCGTGCGACGGCCGGGTGATTTGGAATATTTCGAGTAGAGCACGACGTCTGTCGGACAGACCGCCCCGAAAGGGGCGGTCCAGAATGCGGGCGGCCCAGGGACGGATCACGTCACGGACGTAGGGTTGGCCTTGGGAGTGAACGCCCACGCCTCGAAGGAGGTCCAGTTCAGTGACCAGCCAGGTCAGTAGCCCGGCCGAGCAGGCCGACGGGGCCGGCGGGGCCATCGGTGAGCAGCGCGGCGCGCCTCGGACCGATGGAGCCGGCAAGGAGATCCGCCGTGTCGACCGGGTGATCATCCGCTTCGCGGGTGACTCGGGTGACGGTATGCAGCTGACGGGTGACCGTTTCACCTCGGAGACGGCGTCCTTCGGCAACGACCTCTCGACACTGCCGAACTTCCCGGCCGA